>DYCJ01000042.1:13280-15394 GCA_019418195.1 Clostridiales bacterium
GTGTCTGTACTGGGGACCGAAGTTTCTCTATGAGAGATACAAAAAGCCGATTTATATTACGGAGAATGGCATGGCGTGCCATGATACGGTCTCGCTGGACGGAAAAGTCCATGATCCGAACAGAATCGATTTCCTGGCGAGATATCTGCACGAGCTTAAGCGGGCGGCAGATGAGATCGACCTGAGAGGATATTTCCAGTGGTCGCTCATGGACAATTTTGAATGGGAGAAAGGATATGCGGAGAGGTTCGGTATCGTCTATGTGGACTTTGAAACGCAGGAACGCATTCTGAAAGATTCGGCGTACTGGTACAGAGACGTGATCCGGACAAACGGGACAGAATTATGAATTACATCAGAGGGATAACATTCGCCCCTTTTGTAGGCAGAGGGGTTCTGGATAAAGAAGAGGCGCGGGAAAGTCTGAATGCCATGCGGGAGCGCACAGGTGCGGACACAGTACTCCTTGCGCCGGGCGGATTACAGAAGACGGCTCATTCGACCGACATCGGGTATGACTCGGAATATACGATGGGAGACCAGGAGCTGAAGGAATTCATCGGTTATGCAAAAAGCCTGGGATTCCGCGTATTCCTTAAGCCGACCGTCAACTGTCTGGACGGGACATGGCGTGCTTATATCAGCTTTTTTGACGAGGATGTACCGTGCGAGCCGAAATGGTCGGAGTGGTTTGCTTCTTATACAGAGTTTCAGCTCCACTACGCAGAAATTGCAGAGGAGACAGGATGCGAGATGTTTATCGCCGGGTGTGAGATGGTCATGACAGAACACCGGGAAGAGGAGTGGAGGAGACTGATCGGGGACATACGTAAAGTGTATCATGGTCAGGTCAGCTACAATACCGATAAATATCAGGAGCATAATGTGAAATGGTGGGAGTGTGTGGACGTGATCTCATCCAGCGGCTATTACCCGGCGGACGACTGGGAAAATCAGCTTGACCGGATCGAGAAAGTTGTGGAGAGATACCATAAGCCGTTCTTTTTTGCGGAGACGGGCTGTATGTCCACCGTCGGTTCATCCCTGCGCCCGAACGACTGGGAAGTAGAGGGGGACGTCAGCCTGTCAGAGCAGGAAGAATGGTATAAAAAAGCATTCCATGCTATGAAAAAACGCCCGTGGGTCAGCGGTGCGGTGCTCTGGTCATGGAATCCGGAGCTTGGCTCGGAAGAAGAGGCAAAGCGGCACAGATATTATGAGATATATGGCAAACCTGCAGAAGCAGTTGTGAAACAGTTTTTTGAAAGAGGAGACAAGTGATGAGTGTTCTGAAATTAAAACCAAGTTGCAAAGACTATCTCTGGGGAGGTCATCGGCTGGCTGACGAGTACGGGAAAGATTATGACGGCGATGTGCTTGCAGAGACATGGGAACTGTCCTGTCATCCGGACGGACCGTCCACTATTGTAAACGGCAGATATGCGGGGAAGACACTGGAGCAGTACATAGAAGAATCGGGAAAGGAAGTCCTTGGAACCAACTGCAGACGGTTCCGTGATTTTCCGATCCTGATCAAATTCATCGATGCGAAACAGAATCTGTCCATCCAGGTTCATCCGGATAACCGGTATGCCCTTAAAAATGAGGGACAGTACGGAAAAACCGAGATGTGGTATGTGATGGATGCCGAGAAAGATGCATTTCTCTACTATGGTTTCAAAACAGAAATCAGCAAAGAGGAATTTGCCAGAAGGATACAGGAAGACACCCTTCTGGAAGTGCTTAATGCAGTGCCGGTGCAGAAAGGGGACGTGCTTTTCATTGAGTCTGGTACGATCCATGCCATCGGAGAAGGTATCCTGATCGCGGAGATCCAGCAGAATTCTAATGTGACTTACCGTGTCTACGATTACGGCAGAGTCGGAAAGGACGGAAAAAAACGCGACCTCCATATCGAGAAAGCACTTGCCGTTACGAACCGCGTTCCGCTGATCAAGAGCAAGAGCAGCTATCCTCATGTTGCGGACTGCGATTACTTCACTGTAGACAAGCTGAATCTGGATGGACGGATGATGCGCAGGATGGAAGGATATGTATCGGAAGAGTCTTTCGTCAGCATCCTTATCCTTGACGGTGAGGGAACAGTTTCCTGC
>DYCJ01000043.1:0-4656 GCA_019418195.1 Clostridiales bacterium
TGCCATTTCTGCAGGACCTATACCACGGCAGTTATCAGAAAAATAAGAAACATTTTTCAATATTTTACTTTTATCCTGTCCCCATGTTTCTACATTGTGATCATTCGGAATATACACCACATTATCGCCATACAGGTCTGCATTTCCAAGTTTCAGGATGCCATTCGTTCCATAAATAATAAACACCCCGAGATCTTCCATATTACTGTCGCCGTTCATACAAAATGTTCCTGTCACCCCGCTTTTCATCTGTAAAACTGCTGATACATATGATTCATTCTCAAACCGAAACGTTTTTCCATAATCTGGACTTTCCGGGAAAATATCAACACGTTCTTTGTTTTTATTTCCGACAAATCCCATCACTTTTTCTACCGGTCCCAGAAGACTGACCAATGCTGTAAGGTAATAAACACCATAATCAAAACAGATTCCTCCTCCCGGCTCTCTCATATACCTGTAAACACTGGCAAATAAGTCAAGGTCTCTGTTTCCACTGATCGCAAATGATGTAACCTTTCCAATCATGCCGTTTTGTATCGCCCTGTATGCAGTCTGGAAACGCGAACCCAGAAAAGTATCCGGTGCTGCTCCTAAATATAAATGTTTACTATTTGCAAGATCAGCAAGTTCCCTGACCTCTTCCAGATTCATCGTAATCGGCTTTTCAGTAAATACATGCTTTCCCGCACATAATGCCTGCCTGATCAGTTCATAATGTGTAGGAGCCGGTGTCAGTATTACAATCATCTGTATTGTCTTGTCTTTTAATATGTCATCATATGTTGCTGCTGCAATGCCGTATTTTTTTGCTTTTTCTTTCGCATGTTCTATGTGTAGCGCACAACAGGATACCAGCTCAACCGAAGAATATTTATTCTTTAGGTTGTTCAAGTAAATATCACTGATTGAACCGCAGCCGACAACCGCTGTCCTAATAGCTCCACTCATTTCTTATCTCCTTATTTTTACATCATTGCTCCTTATACCGCAGTGCTTTTTTGTTCATGAACTATTTTAATTATATCCCTCATAAATTATGGGTATCAATCTAAATATGATTATATTTCTATAACAAAACTTTGATGTTATTTTGACTTATAAAAGCATTTTGTTCTTTATTCCAATTCAAATGAAGCCAGCGACGGATTTCCCATACCTTCATACTCAAAATACAGCGCATGAACTCCGTCCGGAATTGAGATATCTGCCGACCATGCCTTCCACTCATCAGAGATATCGATGTCTATACTGCCGAGGCGTTCTCCATCCCATGCTGTCTTTACATAATATTTTCCTGTGGCAAATCCTCTCGTACGGATTGTGATCCTGTGGATTCCCTTACAGTCAAAATACTTAAACCCGGCCGTAGCGCCAGTCTTCATATTGGCAATGTAACCGGCTTCTTCATCCCCGTCTTTTCCGTCCTGAGTGATCTTCGGAAATCTTGCATCCATCCATTCTCCCGGAGCAGCACTGTATGGTTCTTCAGTCGGACAGAACAGATTGCAGGCAATATATGCAGGATACATGCCTTTTCCTTCAAGAGGACCGCCGTTGAGACCGCACGAGGTCATCTCTGCCTGCTCAAAACCGCCTTCACTGTTCATCTTCAGTTTTTCCGCACATCCCTGTCTGCTGAAGCTTGTTCCGTTTGTCTGCCGGTGATAGAAAATGTACCATTCCCCATTGATCTTTGCGATACTTCCGTGATTGTTCCCTCCGTAGAACATCGGCTTTTCTGCGGGCTTATATGTTGAGATATGGGAGTCATTATTGCTGACAAGTACTCCCTTGTAGACAAATCCGCCTGTAGGAGAGTCTGACACCGCATAACAGAGTTCATGGTACACTACAGAAGAATAGATAAAGAAGTATTTGTCCTCAACTTTACGTATGGACGCCGCCTCGAAAAATTCATGTCCTTCAAAAGAGGTTCCTGCCGACGTCATTTTACCCGGAGCCACTACGACCGGATCCTCACTGACTGTCAGCATATCCTCTTTCAGAACTGTCACAGTCGCACCTTTCACTTTATCATCTATTACTGTGCAGAATCCGGTATACAGATACACTTTTCCGTCCTCTTCCAGGACTCCAGGGTCAAACTGAGGCTGATCACCTTCTTTTTCTCCGAGAAGAGTACCATCTGCATAATGTACATATCCGTAGAATTCATACTCGCCTGCAGGGGTATCGCAAACTGCAACTGATACGACTGAGAATCCGCCCATCACATAATAGAGATAGTATCTGCCGTCAGGCCCTTTCACTACATCGGGAGCCTGAAAGATATACTTTCCTTCCGGATTCTTCGGATCCTGATTTCTCCGGTAGATCACGCCCTCATATCTCCATTGTTTAAGATCATCCTCCGGCGCAGACCAGCAGACATAGTCATTCAGGCAGAACGCATATCCGTTAAATCTGTCATGTGAGCCGAATACATACACTCTTCCGTCAAAAACACGGGGTTCCCCGTCCGGAATATATTCCCACGACGGAAGATACGGGTTAAAAACTTGTTTTTTCATTATTGTAGTCCTCCTGATTTTTATTGTAGCAATTTTAGCAGATATAACAGAATACAAATAATACGATTTTGCTTATTTTATACTTATCTTGTCCTTAAACGTTGATTGGGGACAGGGCAAAACGCGATTGGGGACGTAGTAAAACCAAGTTTTACTACGTCCCCAATCAAGATTCAAGGTGTCCCTTTTATAACTTTTTCACAAAAAGTGCCCTGATCGCATTTAGAACTGCGATGATCATAACGCCCACATCTGCGAAAATAGCGAGCCACATATTGGCAATACCGACTGCTCCGAGTACGAGGCAGATCAGCTTAATGCCGATAGCGAACCAAATATTTTCATACACAATGCGGAGACATTTCCTTGAGATCCGGATAGCCTTGGATATCTTCAGCGGATCATCATCCATCAGTACGATATCTGCCGCCTCGATGGCCGCGTCCGATCCCATGGCTCCCATGGCGATACCGATATCCGCACGGGAGAGCACCGGTGCATCATTGATACCGTCTCCCACGAATGCCAGTTTTCCTTTGCCGGTATTCTTTTTCAGAATTTCTTCCACTTCAGACACCTTATCGGCCGGAAGAAGTTCCGCATGTACTTCATCAATGCCAAGGTCTGCAGCCACATGTTCGGCTACCTTTCTGGAATCACCGGTGAGCATGACTGTCTTCTCCACGCCAGCTTTCTTCAGCGCCTGTATTGCCTCTTTTGCGTGTGGTTTCTCGATATCAGAGATCACAATATGTCCTGCATAGCGCCCGTCTACCGCCATATGGATGATCGTTCCTGCCTCATGGCAGTCAATCCATTTGACTCCCAGTCTGTCCATGAGCTTTGAATTTCCTGCTGCCACATCGATGCCGTCTACTTTCGCTGTCACACCGTTGCCGCTGATTTCCTGAATATCTGTCACACGGCTTCGGTCAATCTCTTTTCCGTAAGCCCTCTGCAGGCTCTTGCTGATCGGATGAGAAGATGCGCTCTCAGCCAGCGCTGCATATTCCAGCAGCTGTTCCCGGTTCATCTCGTTGTGGTGTACCTCGTTTACCTCAAACACTCCCTGTGTCAGAGTACCTGTCTTATCAAATACGACACATTTTGTCTGGGACAATGTCTCCAGATAATTTGACCCTTTTACAAGTACGCCTGCATTGCTGGCTCCTCCGATTCCGGCGAAGAAGCTGAGAGGAATACTGATGACCAAAGCGCACGGACAGCTTATAACGAGGAATGTGAGCGCACGGTAGATCCAGGTGCCCCACTCTGCCGGGATGCCCATACCAAACATCCGCACAAGCGGCGGAAGGATTGCAAGTGCGATGGCACTGTAAACCACTGCCGGAGTATAGACCCGTGCAAATTTGGTGATGAAGTCTTCGGATTTCGATTTTCTGGAGCTTGCGTTTTCCACCAGATCCAGAATCTTCGACACGGTAGATTCCCCGAACTCTTTCGTCGTCTTTATCTTCAGCACGCCTGTCATATTGATGCATCCGCTGATGATCTCGTCGCCCTCCTGTGCATCTCTCGGCAGGCTCTCTCCTGTCAGTGCACTTGTATTGAGGGTGGACGTTCCCTCTATGACAATACCGTCGATGGGAACTTTCTCTCCCGGCTGCACTACAATCACGGAACCGATCTCCACTTCATCCGGATCGATCTGCTCCAGTTTTCCGTCCTTTTCAATATTTGCATAGTCAGGACGGATGTCCATCAGATCACTGATGTTCCTGCGGCTTTTTCCTACCGCGTAGCTCTGGAACCACTCGCCGATCTGATAGAACAGCATAACTGCTATCGCCTCTACATAATCCCCGGCTTCATGATCGACTACCTCGCTGTATATCGCAATTGCGATCGCGCCGATCGTGGCTATCGCCATCAGCAGGCTCTCGTCAAACGGCTGACGGTTCTTGATTCCTTTAAATGCTTTGATCAGGATATCATAGCCGATCACAAGATAAGGGATCAGATAGAGGATAAATCTCAACACCCCTTCGAACGGCAGGAAATTGAACCCGATCAGCAGCGCTGCCGAAACCAGGATCCTGATCAGCATTTTTTTCTGTTTTTTATTCATTTTTGAGCATTTCTCCTTGTATAACTACAGCAT
>DYCJ01000043.1:4666-15071 GCA_019418195.1 Clostridiales bacterium
TGTCCTTCTTCAAACTCTACGTTCATCTTCAGTGTCATAAAGTTTACGACTGCATCCTTTACCCCTTCTGTATTTTTAGCAGCCTGCTCCATCTTATTCGCACAGTTTGCACAGTCAACGTCAATCTTATAACTCTTTTTCATTTTCTTCTCCTTATATCTGTTTTATCTGGCCGTTATCCGATGCACGTTCCTCTGTCGGTTTGTATGTAATGCATCCCGGCTTATAATTAAACAATTATTTAATTGTTGACTATAATGTACTTCTGATCCTATAATAAGTCAAGAGCTGTACAGATATTATTTCTGTTTGGGCGAAATATATTTCTGATTGGAGCAATGACCTATGAAAGAACAGAACCTGCCCCATGACCACGGGCATAATGAAGAGAAAATAAGGAAACATCTTCCGGGCGAAGCAGAGATTGCCGGGGTATCCGAAGCAATGAAGCAGCTGGGCGATCCCAGCCGGCTTCGTATCTTCTGGCTTCTGTGCCACTGTGAGGAATGTGTGGTCAATATCGCTGCCATTGTAAATATGACAAGCCCCGCAGTCTCACATCATCTGAGGATCTTAAAGAGCAGCGGCCTGATCATCAGCCGCCGGGATGGAAAGGAAATGTATTATAAAACCGCAGATACCGAACTTGCGCAGATGCTGCACCATATGATAGAGAAACTGGGAAAGATCACCTGTCCGGAGGAAGACGCATAATATGGAAAAAGAACTGTGTACAATTGCCGAAAAACTAAAGGATGTGCCGGAGGGATACTGTATTAATATCCGGCATCCCCTCGGATCATCTGACATTGTAAAGACAGAATCGTCCAGAGGCGTGCCTGAACGCGCCAGGCTGAAGTCAGAGACTTTCGAGCTGTATCCCGGTATTGAATTGTCTTTCCACTGCTGGCTTGCAGACCAATTCCACATTCGTCACTGCCACGGTGTCTCTGTCCTGTCTATAGACCACTGCCGTGTTGGAAGGATCGGGTGGGAAATGAAAGGAGGATTAAGCCTGTATTTCGGAAACGGGGATCTTTCCTTCCACTATACGGATAAATGTTCCCACTCAAAGATCACACTTCCACTTGGATACTATGAAGGACTTTCTGTCGCCCTGGACCTGCCGGTACTACAGGAGAGCATGCCCGGGCTTCTTGGCGATGCAGGTGTGGACGCCGGAAATCTCTGCCTGAAATTCTGCGGAGACAGAGAGACTGCGGCGCTTCCGGCAAGCAGCCGGATCGAGCATATATTTTCTGAGGTATACGATCTTCCGGAACAGATGAAACTGCCTTACCTGAAGCTGAAATGCCAGGAGCTTCTTATGTTCCTGAACATGGCAGAACCAGCCCGGGAAAACGTGCTTGACGCCCACTACTCCGAACAGGTCAGCCTGATCCGCGAAATCCACGACCGGATGACAGCGCATCCTGAAAAAAGATATACGATCGACGAACTGGCAAGAGAATATCTCATCAACACCGCTGCGCTGAAAAGTATATTTAAATCTGTCTACGGGATGCCTGTTGCCTCATATATGAAACACTACCGCATCATGAAAGCAGCCGGACTGCTGCGGAACAGCAGCGAAAGCATCGCCTCTGTTGCCCGTGCAGTGGGATACGAAAGTCAGAGCAAATTTTCGGCTGCCTTCAAAGACGTCATGAAAATACTGCCTACGGATTACCGCAGACAGTATAACTAGCTTCTTCTTCGATTTCTATTGGATGATACAGGCTGACGGGCACGGGCTGAACTGCTCTTTACATTACGGATCCTCTGACGGCCTGCCCCCTGCTGCATCTGATGTCTTTTTCTCCGGATCATCATCCGGCGTTTTCTTCGTACTGCTGCCCTTCGTCTGAATACGACGATCATGATCAAAATAGACAAGAGCAATATAACAGCACCCGCAGCTGCAATACGCACTGTCATAGATAACGCCGGCGTCCGGGAACTTTTCCCGGTATCCTTTTCCTGCCCTGCGCCAGGATTGCTGAGTTCAAGCCTGGTCGTATATCCGGTCGCCTCTTCCACATATTCCGGAGTCAGCACCACATCCGCGCTCCCCACGTTCTGCCCTTTATAGAAAAACGTAATCCGTCCGGACGCTTCTTTCTCATCTTCAACTGTAATCTCATGATCGAGGGAATCAAACGTCACTCCGTCCGGAAGAAGTACATAAGAATCGCTGTCTGTATAGTACCGTATTTCCTCCGGCATTTTCTCCCCGCTTAAGAGGACTTTAGAAAAATTATTAAATCCATATTCGAACATCGATCTTGTGTCCGCATATACATCGCCGTCATCCTGAAGCACTACCGCCACAAGCTGCAGCGTTCCATTGTCTGCAGTAGTGACAAGAGTCGTTCTGGATTTATCTGTATATCCAGTCTTTCCCCCGGTACAATATTCATAGTAATTACTGTTATCCGGCCACAGCATTTTGTGATGCTGCTGAAATACTCTTTGTTCGTTTACAAGATTTGTCGGTCCGATCGTATAACTCAGCGTCTGCGCGATCGTGCGGAATTCTTCATGCTGATATAACGCGGAAGTGATCAGTGCCATATCATACGCTGTAGTATAATGCTGGTCATCATGAAGGCCGTTGGCATTCGTCCAGTTGGAGCCTGTACAGCCCAACTCCGTACTCCGGTCATTCACAGCCTGAATAAACGTATTATAATCGCCGCCCATGAGTTTTCCGACATTTTCACCGACAGCATATGCGACCTCATTGGCTGATGCGAGCATAGTAGCGTACAGAGCATCCTCCATACTCAGGATCTCGCCGGGACGCATCCCGATACTGGCGTAATCAGATCTTAAAATATCGATACTTTCCTGGGAAAACAGCACTTCATCGTCAAGACTTGAATTTTCCAGAGCTATAAGAACTGTAAGCAGCTTGGTGATACTGGCCGGGTAGTGCTGTTCGTCGATTTTCTTGCCATATAATATGGCTCCGCTGTTCATATCCATCACAATGGCTGAATTGCCGTACACTTTTGGTCCTTCCGGCCAGCCGTCGATATTATTTGTCTCCGGAACCGTGTCATAAGAAGCCTGCTTCTGCTTCTCAAAATCCGAGAGTTCCGTCTCCTGCGCTGCTGCATTATCCGTTGTCTGTCCGGCCTGCGGCTCCGCCCGGACCTCGGATACAGGCATTATTATCATCATGGTCAACAGCAGCAGCACCGTGGTCATACGTTTTAAGACTGTCCCCATCTCATTCCTCCGACATAAAACGTAATTTTTTTCTCATTATAGTAAATTTAACATATGTATGCAAGGAAAGTTTTGTCGAAATTTTCTGAAAAAAGGTACAAAAGTACCGGGCACTATAAAAATGCCCGGTGTATCTTAAATGCGGTATAACCTGATCTCCGCCCCTTCTGCTTCAATGCAGATCCCCGGCTCTTCCGGATAATACCTTGTGCTGAAAACATATGCTCCGTCATTTACAAATATCTCTACAGAAGATTCATCTGCCAATATCCTGACATCTGTCAAATGATCTATCTCCGCGGATCTACATTTACGCCCGCGCGAAACTTTACTGTTTCTATTATTTATAAATTTAATTTTAAATCTATTATTTTCATATCTTACTATCAAATTTTCCGACAGTACTGCATGGAACTGATCATCTAAAATATCACTTATAGTAACTTCATATACTGTATATTTTTTTGTTTCCAGTCTATTTTTTGTTTCTTCAGATAATATTTTTCTTTCTTCCAGTTCCCGTATCGGTCTCTGTCTGACGAGTCCATCCTTCATGAACACTTCCCGCGGGAATGTAAAGCAGTGCTGCCAGCCGTCTTTGATCGTCTGATTTGTATACTCCTCGCAGTCCGGCATCCCCATCCAGCCGATCTGAATCCGCCTTCCGTCTTCTGTCTCAAAACTCTGTGGTGCATAGTAGTCGAACCCATAGTCCCAGAGACGATAATCTGACAGGCTGTATTCTCCGGAAATATCTCCATCCACTACAAAATATCCTGACTGGTAGACATTGCAGTCTTTCCACTCGTCTCCTGTCAGCCCCTGTACAGATGCGGACAATATCTTTGTTCCATCCACTTCAAAGTAGTCCGGGCACTCCCACATATATCCGAATTTTACATTTGTCTTTACGCGGCTGTGAAGAGTCCAGTGTATCTTATCCTCTGAACGGAAGACTATCGCCTGTCCCGAATCCTCTTTCGTGCGTGCGCCCTGCAGCATATAATAGACACCGTTTTCTTTCCAGACTTTCGGGTCGCGCACATGCAGCGTAAGATCAGCCGGATAATCGCTGTTTTTCATGAGCAGCCTCTTTCTGCCGAAATGCACTCCGTCCGTACTCGTCACAAGCACTGTGTTTGCCTCGCGGCCGCTGTTAACATAGTCATAATCATCCCTGTCCTCAAGCTTTACATTTCCTGTATAGTACAGGTACATTTCTCCGTCCTCGATAAAAGCGCACCCTGAATATACTCCGCTGCAGTCAAAAGGCTGATCCGGATAGAGCGTCACACCCTGATATTCCCAGTCGATCATATTCCGGCTCGTATAATGCCCCCACATCTTCACTCCGCCCTCTGCATTAAAAGGCGAATACTGGAAAAAAGCATGATAAATTCCTCTAAACTGGCAGAGGCCGTTTGGGTCATTGAGCCATCCTGCCGGAGGCATCAAGTGAAGTTTCTGGCGGAACTTTCCGTCTCTGTCCGCCTTCTTTTCTGCTTCAGCTGTCAGCTTCATCAAATCATTTGTCAGTGCAGTCATATGAGTATCTCCCTCTTCCAAACTTAGAGACTATTTTTTGAGTTTCATAATGGTCTGTTCTGTTCCGGCCGGTCCCGGCTCAGCTTTTGTCACTTCTGAATACTGGTCCGCATTGGTCAGAATGACCATAGTCGTTGCAGGATATCCTGCATTCCGTATCGTATCCAGATCCGCCTCGACCAGCACATCACCTGCATGTACCTTTGCGCCGTCAGCCACTTTCTTGGTAAATCCTTTACCTTCCAGCTTGACTGTGTCAACTCCCACATGGATCAGGAGCTCGCCGCCGGACTGTGTTGTCAGGCATACTGCGTGTCCTGTGTCAAATACATTGAGCACTTCCGCATCGCACGGAGCCACGATCTTTCCGTCTTCCGGCTCCACGGCAACAGTTGTGCCGAGCATTTCAGATGCAAAAGTCTCGTCCGTCACTTCTGTGAGCGGAATAACCTTTCCGTTTACAGGACTTTTCAGCTCTTCTTCTGCCAGTGCTGCCTCCGGCTTTGCATCTCCTGCATCCTCTGACGGCTTTACTGCTGTGCCTGCTGCAGCTGCCTCCGGCTTTGCATCCCGGTAGAGCAGGAATGAGATTACAAATGCAACTCCTACTGCGATGATCATTTCTATCAGATACTGTACCGGCTGCTCCAGACAGAGCAGGATTCCGAAGATACCCGTCACGCCTGTTCCCTTTGCTCCCAGATGTACGATGGATGCATATAAAGCTCCGCATCCGCCGCCGATACATCCTGCGATGAACGGTTTGAAGAATCTCAAGTTTACACCGAAGATGGCCGGCTCGGTAATTCCCATAAATGCACTTAAGGATGACGGAAGGGCAAGTGATTTTACTTTTTTGTCCTTTGATTTCAGAGCAACAGCCAGGGCCGCAGCTCCCTGAGCCACGTTTGCCGCACTTGCCAGCGGAAGCCAGTAAGTAACGCCGTACTGTGCGATCTGACCGATATCGATAGCGGTATACATCTGATGGATGCCTGTTACTACAGTCGGAGCGTATAGTGCTCCCATGATGAGGCTGCCGATTCCGAGCGGAAGAGTAAGCAGCCACTGGATAGCTCCGAGTATTGCATTCTCAGCCCATACAAAGACCGGTCCGATAATTGCAAGTGTAAGATATCCTGTCACGAACACGCTGACGAGCGGTGTTACGAACAGGTCCAGTACCTCCGGTACGATCTTGTGCAGCTTTTTCTCTATCACGGAAAGAAGCCATACTGCGATCACAACCGGGATTACATGTCCCTGGTAACCTACCATGTCAATGTCATACAGGCCGAAGAATACCGACTGTGTCTGCTGCACTCCGCTGGTGGCAACATCGTATGCATTCTGCAGTGCCGGATTGATCATGATCATACCGATGACCGCTCCAAGATACGGGTTGGCACCGAAAGCCTTCGCCGCAGAGAAAGCGATCAGGATCTGCAGAAATGTATATGCTGTATTGCTGAACAGATTTGCAAATACGTAGAGCGAACTGCTCGTGTCCATATTGATAAAGCCGTTATTTATCATGAAGTCCAGAGAATTCATGATACCCATGAGGAAACCGCTCGCCACGATAGCCGGGATGATAGGTACGAAAATATCGCCCAGCAGCTTGATCGCTCTCATAAATACATTCTGCTTCTGTGCAGCGGCTTCTTTTGCCTCGGCCTTTGAACTGGCGGTAATGCCCGCAATAGAGATGAACTCGTCAAATACTTTATTTACTGTTCCTGTCCCGAGGATGATCTGGAGCTGGCCGGAAGCCTCAAACACCCCTTTTACTCCTTCCACGTTTTCTATGGCCGCCTTATCTGCCTTGCTGTTGTCGGCAATGACGAGGCGGAGCCTTGTTGCACAGTGTGCCGCGGATACTATATTCTTTCCGCCCCCTACCTTATCCAGGATTTCCTGTGCGGTCTTTCTGTAATCCATGGTAACTCTCCTTCCTTGTATGTAATCGATTTCATATTTTTCATATAAATAATATCGGTAAAAAATCGCTTTGTAAAGACGTAATTTTTACCGATATTTGCAAATCATTTTTGTGCATTTTGCACTTATTCGCGTTTCATATACGAAATCGATATCTCATTCCCATAACGCGACACATTATATTCTGCAGCCTCATCTTTCCCATTCAGCTTTCGGCTCTTCCAGCCTGAAGCCCAGCTTCATCTCTATAGGAATCTTCTCTCCCCGCTCGATCACATCGAGAAGGAGCTCCGCTCCCCGGATCCCGCTCGTCTTGTATCCGAAGTGAACGGTAGGGATTCCTCCTGTCACAGCTTTTAGGAACTGGTTATCTCCGAATCCGGTCACCCGGATTCCTGAATGATTCAGGATGTACTGCATCCTTGTGCCCGAATCAGCCACGGTGTGCGGTATATTCTGTCTGTTGTATGCAAGTATCGCTTCGATGGCGCCGGCCGCGATTGTGTCAGTCGCACACGATATAATACTGATGTTCCTCTTCTCTTCCAGCAGTCCGAGCGCGGCATGATAACCTGAATCCATAGTAAATTCCGCCGTCCTGACGTAATCCGGATCCAGCATGATGCCCTCAGACTTCAGCCCCGAACGGAACCCTTCCTCGCGGGATACACCGACCGCCTTGTCTTCCTTTGTCACTCCGATATAAGCGATTTTCCCACTGAGGCCGCCGGCTTCTCCCTGCGTCTTTTTCAGTTGGACCGCCACCAGTTTCCCCATAGCTTTTCCTGCATCGTAATCATCGTGATAAATACAGTTTGCATACTTCGTATACTGTCCCACCACCACGACAGGGGCTTTCGAATCTTTCAGAAATTTCCTGTGCGCTGATGTTATGACAGTCCCGATCAGGATGATCCCGTCCACCGGATAATTCTCAAACAGCTTCAGGTATGTAATTTCCTTATCCGGGTCATTGTCCGTACTGGCAAGCAGCATCTGATATCCCCGCCTCGAAAGCACCTGCTCGATACCGGCCGTGACACGGCTTATCGACTCCGAATTGATCTTCGGCACTACGACACCTACAAGACATGCTTTCTTCGTACGCAGGATCCTCGCCTGCGCCGATGGCTGATATCCGGTCTCTTCGATCACTTTCCGGATCTGTTCTTTTTTTTCTTCGCTGACATATCCCCCGTTTAAATATCTTGAAACAGCAGCGCTCGATACTCCGGCCAGCTGCGCGATCTCCTTGATCGTCATGACAATTTCCTCCTGCAAAATGATCCCGGGTCCAAAAGACCGCTTATGATATATTTGTATCAGGTCATGCGTGTTCAATATCTGTATACTCGCTGATCTCCCGGCTTACCGTACACAGATCGTCCACTGAAAGATCATGAAGATCCTCATGGCCTGTAATCCTTGCGAACATTTTCAGTTCCTCAAGTGAGACGTTCAGAAAGTTCGCCACTCTGGCAGCCGCCGCATCCTCATGGAGACGGGACCTCAGCTCTTCATCCTGTGTTGCGATTCCCATAGGACACATCCCCGTGCCGCAGATCTTATACTGCTGACATGCCATGGCGATCAGCGCTGCGGATGCCACTGCTACCGCGTCTGCTCCCATGGCAATGGCTTTTGCAAAATCTGACGATACCCTTAATCCGCCTGTTATGATCAGGCTGATATCCGAGCCGATGCTGTCCAGATATTTTCTTGCCCTGTGAAGCGCATAAATAGTGGGGACACTGGAAGAGTCACGAAGAAGCTTCGGGGATGATCCCGTTGCGCCTCCACGGCCGTCTATTGTAATGAAATCCGGTTCTGCATAGACACAGAATTCCAGGTCCCTCTCGATATGTCCCGCTGCGATCTTCACTCCGATCGGACGCCCTTCCGACGCGTACCGAAGCTGTGTGATCAGATTTTTCAGGTCATCCTTCGTATTGATACCGGGGAATCTGGATGGCGCGATGATATCCTTCCCCATCGGTTTATTTCTCACTTCACTGATCTCGCGGGTCACTTTTTCTCCCGGAAGATGACCGCCCATTCCGGGTTTTGTCCCCTGGCCTATCTTGATCTCTACAGCATCTGCATTTCTCAGATTCTCCGGCGTCACGCTGTAGAGATTACCCACATACTCAAATATGTATTTATCCGCAGCCTGCATCTCTTCCGGAAGTATCCCGCCCTCGCCGGAACACATGGCGCTGTGTGCCAGGGCAGAACCTTTTGCCAGTGATATCTTAGCCTCTCTGGAAAGCGCTCCGAACGACATGTGGGATATATATACCGGATTTTCAAGGATCAGCGGTTTCTCCGCATGCTTTCCGATCACTGTGGTCGTCCTCACCGGAGCATCCTCATCGAGGGGCATGGGGTCGAGCTGGGCTCCCAGGATCAGGATATCATCCCATGACGGCATGGACAGCTCCGTCCCCATGGACGCCGAAATACTCTTCCCTGTGACCGCCATTTCATGGATTTCTTTCATATACCTGCAGGAATCATCCTGACGCGCGAACTCTTTCGGATAATCCAGCTTCAGTTCCTTTTTCTTCGGTGGTTCTGTTCCATAGTCTTCTTCATATACCGTAAATTTATCCGCCGGCTGATGACAGACCGGGCATTCTTTCACCTCTGAAAACGGTGCACCTTCATGCTCCTCATCATAAATATAGCCGCATACGCTGCATCTGTATTTTGCCATAACTTTCCTCCTCTCATTTTTAAATACGATCCGTGTTTTCTTAAAGTATATAATCGCCGCAAGTGATTTGCAATGCTTAAATCAGCATCTGCAGCCACTTGCGGCGTAATACTGTTCCCATGTCAGATTTTTTTCTTTAATTCTTCAAAATATTGTCCCGCCAGTTCATTCCATTCTTTCCAGTTGTCATCCTTCCTGCGGTCCGGAAGCTGATAATTCTCTTTCAGATATTTTCCTATATACTCTGTCACTTTTCTGGCACCGTGGATATTCAAATGATCACCTCTGTCATAACTGTCTTTCTTCCAGTCGATGCCGATATCGCGGTGTTTCATATTCAGGTCTACATATGTCAGCCCCTTTTCTTTTGCATACTCTTCCAGGGCATTGTGCTTTTTATAGTCATAATTCACAGGAGAAGGAGCACTGACCAGCAGAAGTTCCGCACCGTTTTTTTCACACAGTTTCCTTATCTTCTCCATATAGATCCTCGCGACCTCCGGAATCTCCGTCCTGTCTTTTGTCTCTTTCATATAGTCATCGTCGTTTTCATAAGATTCGACTTTATCCCTTATCTCAAAGCCTTTGTAACTGCTTTTTAAGCCGCCGGGGCCGTCGAACAGAGCCTTCCATGCGTTGTGATATTTTACCACTGGAAAATGATATGCCAGAGGCTCTGTCAGTGACAACTGCAGATTCTTTAGAAATCCGGGATTGCGGAACATGGTGTTCGTCTCAAAGAGCACCAGTTTAGGAGACTGTGTCTTAAATGCTGTTTTAATCATATAATACGTCTCCTGTATCCTTTGTGCCGGCTGTCCGCAGTCATATGCCGCGATTCCGGTCTTATCCCACAGATCCATGGGGGATACCGATGTATAACTCTCGCTGTCTCCGGCAACCAGTACATCGATCGTATTTTTCTTTTCGGCGCTGACCGATGCAAATCTGTCTCTTATACACATCTGA
>DYCJ01000044.1:0-6323 GCA_019418195.1 Clostridiales bacterium
CTCGTGACCTCCTGCTTGCAAGGCAGGCGCTCTCCCAACTGAGCTAATCCCCCAGGGAAATATATTCTTGTAAGAACTTTTATAAGATACCATATTTCCCGGAGGATGTCAATATATTTTATTTAAAATCCCAACAGTCTGATCAGCAGCGGGTTCGTGTCATATAAGAACCGGAGGATCGGACTTTTTTCCACCATATCGAAACACGCCATTCCCGGTTCCGTACTATATGCCAGCGTCATGACAAGGAATCCGAGCCAGACGATCACGATCGCCAGCACCAGTCCGAGCCCGGCACCTGCGATATGATTCACCAGTCCCAGTACCGGAAGCTCCCCGATAATATTTACCGCAAACATCAGTGCTTTTACAATGATGATCGCCAGCAGGAATGTCACCAGAAATGACAGAAGCTGCAGCACCAGCCTCGATATATAGGCTGCCACATATTTCGGAAAACTGTTCACCCCCAGTTCTCCATATATCGTACTGTTATTATTCTCTATAAGTTCGTCTTTCAAAAACTGAGGCATGGGCGCATTTTCTATCTCCTGGATCTGCATATCTTTCGGGATCTCTCCGATCAGGTTCAGGATATCATCCGTTGTGATGCCGAGCAGATCCCAGTCCAGATCATTGAGATTTGCGAGCTGGTCATTTGTAAGGTCGGCAAACGGCGTACCGCTCAGGTCAATCTGCGAGAGCTGATCTTCTGTGATATCCGGTATAAAAGCCTCCACGATCCTGGACTCAATATAGTCATCCACCGGAGTGTACTCCTCCAGCGCATTTGCCACATATGGCGACAGGAACAGTACGAGAATAAGTGTCAGGACGGTCGAGAGAAGAGAAATCCCGAGTTTCAGGAATCCTCTGACATATCCCGCCACGATACAAATGATAAATATTGTTGCAACAATGATCAAAAGCCAGTTATCCATAATCTCTCCTACTTCGTCAGATAAATCACACGCAATTCATCGACGCTCATCACATAGTATCTGTTTACTCCGAAAGCCCGGAACATGTCCAGCACATCCACATCAAGATCTCCGTCAAATTTGATGATTCCCGTCGCCGTAACGATACAGCACCTGCTGCCGTCATACATAATGATCTCGTCACCATCTATTTTGGCATTATCATACATTCCGGGGATTTCCCTGCTGATCATCTGTTCACCGTTCCGGTTGTACAGTCTCAGCTCATATCCTGATTTTTCACGATTGAGAAGAATCAGGCCGATATACTCATCTGAGTGAAACACACTCTGTATCTCCTGATCTAAAATGATCGTTTTCACTGCCTCAGGTGCATCAGTTCCCCGGTAGATTGTAAAAGAATTATCACCTACGGCAACAGAACGGCCGCCTCCCATAAAAAACATATCTCCCATGATAGTATTATCATATTCTTCCGAAAAGACAATATTATCTGCATTTCCCTGTCCTGCCTCTCCGAAATTATAATATACTACTCTCGATTTTATGGCAGTCCCGTCAAAGAAAAGATAGGACACCCCCAGCGTAGTTCCGTCATCGGACATGCCCATTGCGGTCGGATATCCTGTCGTGCCTGCAGATATCTGCATTTCTGCCAATATATTTCCTGTTGCATCATAGGTCATGATCGTCGGAGAAGTCTCATTTCTGAGGAGCACACTCACTATGCCCTGGTCCGAGATTACAATTTTCTCGATTGGAAGGGTTGTCTCGATTTCACCTTTCAGGCCTTCCTCCGAGAATACCATGATACTGTTTCCGCCATTATCTGCCACGGCAAAAGATTCATCTCTCACTACGATGAGCGGATTCTGTATCTGGGTCGGCTGTATCCACCTCTCCTCATTTTTTTTGTCAAGAAATGCGACGCCGTCACGATTATATCTCACAATGCCGTCAGCAAACTGAGCGTAATTACTTGTATCCGAAATATTTCCAGAATATTGTGCTGATATCCGTGCAGTACCATACACCTGGTTTTTCATAAGAAGATATGTGCCACATACCGCAAGAATAACCAATATAAGGATCACAAGTATCCTCCGCACTTTTGCATGCCGGAATCTGCGTACTTTCTTCATTATCTCGCTTAGATCATCCGGGGGCGTCAATATTCTGAGGTATGGCTTTTTCTTTTGCGTCATTCTAACTCCCCTTATTTAGATTTTGCCGGCAGGCCATTTACTTTTCAAGCCGTGGCTGCCGGTATAATCCCTGCGCAGCAGGGCGAAGCGGTCGTACCGCTTCGGATCGCGCTTTGCGCGATCATTATACCATGATTTTATGGTAATAGCAATTTTTGCCCCACATAAATCAGGTTGCCGTCCGCGATACCGTTCATCCTGCATATGGCATCCACATGATCAACATCTCCATACATTTTCCTGCTGATTATAGCAAGGGTATCTCCTTCTTCCACGATATATACGCCGTCGCTTCCATTTTGGGACGCAGACAGGGAAGCCTGTCCGCTCTCTTCTGCCGCAGAGGCATCACTTGCTTCTGCGGACTCGTTTCCGCCGGAGCTGTCTGTGCCAGATTCATCCGTCTGCCCGTCCTCACTCTCAACATTCTGGCCATCTGAAGCCTGTGCATCTTCACTCTGAGTATTCTGACCATCCGATGCCTGTCCGTCCTCGCCCGGTGCATCCTGATCATCAGAAACCAGCCCGTCTCCGGTCTGTTCTTCCGACGTCACGGCTGTCACGGATCCGCTCGTTTCCCTTGTCTCCACCGTATCCGATGTATCTGCCAGCGCCTCCAGTGTACTCTGTACAGTTTTCATCCGGTCAAAGCTATTGACCATAGACACACCCATGATGATCAATATCAGCACAAGGCACGCACTTGCCACATACATCAGGCCTCCTGCTTTCCTGCGTTTTTGGCGCTCCCCCCGCTTTCTAACCATATCACGAAAGTCCTGTGCAACTCTGTCTTCCACAGTTTCCGGGGAGACTGCCCCATTTTTTTTTCGACTGGCGATCATATAGTTCTGCATACACGGATTTTTTTCATAGTACGTGTAATGCCCTCCGATCGCCATCAGATCATTCATTTTATGCACATAATATGTCTCGTCCTTTTCTATCGGATCTTTCATGATAAATACTGTATTTTTCTTCGGAAATGATTTCTTATGAAACTTTATAGTCGAACTGTCCGGCGTAAGCGGTACTCCCGGATGTGCCACAAACCATCCCAGCATCTCCCCGTCCTCAAAAAACTGCTTACAGTCCTCATATGCTTGTTTCCAAGTATTTTCACCGACCACATATTCATTTCCCGACATCTTCAGCTCATGCATCCGGATTGCTCCGTATATGTATACATAATCCTCATCGTCTCCCGACTGGATATCTCCGACAAGAAATGCTCCGACAGGAGCTTTTGCCTTCTCACTCTTCTCGCTGAGCTGTGCAAAGAATGTATCTACATAGTCTTCCACATATATCTTCGGGCTGTCGCTCACATTCCCGATCTGCCTCACATTTTTCGGTATCTGTCTTTCCATGATCATACTCCACCTTCCTGATAATGATTATTTTCCCGGCGTCGTAAAGAGAATAGCACAGGGAAATAGCTGAATTTATCAGTTGATGTCAGATAAGTTCGACAAATTTAATCGGGGACAGGCCAAAACGCGATCGGGGACGTAGTAAAACTGAGTTTTACTACGTCCCCGACGACAATTTAGAAACTATTTCGAAAATTCTTTTATCTTCTCATAGATGCTATCTGTATCCAGCCCGTATTTCTTGAGCAGTTCTGCTGCCGGTCCGGACTCACCGAATGTATCGTTGATTCCGATCTTCATCACCTTTGTCGGAGCTTTCTCGGCAAGTACGTCACACACTGCACTTCCCAGCCCGCCGATCACGGAATGTTCCTCAACTGTAACGACTTTTCCGGTCTCTTTTGCAGCTGCTATCACAAGGTCTTCATCCAGAGGCTTAATTGTATGGATATTGATCACTTTCGCATCGATACCGTCTGCCGCCAGTTTCTCGGCAGCTTCGAGGCAATTGCTCACCGGAAGGCCTGTCGCGATGATCGTAAGATCCTTTCCTTCTCTTAACACAACACCTTTACCGATCTCAAATTTGTAATCCGGTCTGTCATTGATCACCGGCACTGCCAGACGTCCGAATCTTAAATAAACCGGTCCCTGGTGTTCGTAAGCTGCTTTCACAGCCGCTTTTGCTTCTACATCATCCGCCGGGCTGATCACTACCATTCCCGGAATCGTACGCATCAGGGCAATATCCTCATTACACTGGTGTGTCGCGCCGTCTTCACCGACAGAGATACCGGCATGTGTTGCGCCGATCTTTACGTTAAGGTGCGGGTATCCGATAGAGTTTCTCACCTGTTCAAATGCCCGCCCGGCCGCAAACATTGCGAAAGAACTTGCAAACGGCACAAGACCTGTCGTTGCAAGACCTGCCGCCACTCCCATCATATTGCACTCTGCGATACCACAGTCAATGAAGCGCTCCGGAAACGCTTTCTTGAATACGCCCGTCTTCGTAGCTGCCGCAAGGTCAGCGTCCAGTACTACAACGTCCTTATGTTCCGCTCCCAGCTCTGCAAGAGCGTTTCCATAACTCTCTCTTGTTGCGATCTTCTTTACATCTGACATAACGCTTCACCTGCCTTTTCCAGATCTTCCATTGCGATCTTGTATTCTTCATCATTCGGGGCTTTTCCGTGCCATCCGGCCTGGTTCTCCATGTAAGATACGCCTTTACCCTTGACAGTCTTTGCAATGATGGCCGTCGGCTGTCCTTTCACCGTCTTCGCCTCTTTAAATGCTGCGTCGATCTGGTCGAAATCATTTCCGTCGATATTGATCACATGGAAATTAAACGCCTCAAATTTCTTGTCGATCGGATACGGAGAGTTCACGTCCGTGATGGCACCGTCGATCTGAAGATTATTATTGTCTACGATCACTACAAGATTGTCCAGTTTCTTGTGAGCCGCAAGCATGGATGCCTCCCACACCTGTCCTTCCTGGATCTCGCCGTCTCCGAGAAGCGTATACACTCTGTAGTCAGCGCCTGTCATTTTCGCTGCAGCCGCCATTCCCACCGCTGCCGAGATTCCCTGTCCGAGAGAACCTGAGGACATGTCAACGCCCGGGATATGTTTCATATCCGGATGTCCCTGAAGATAAGACCCTGTATGACGGAGTGTTTTCAGATCCTCTTTCGGGAAATATCCTCTCTCCGCCAGCACAGAATAAAGTCCCGGTGCTGTATGTCCTTTCGACAGCACGAAACGGTCTCTGTCTGCTTTCTTCGGATCTTTCGGATCGATATTTAACTCTTCAAAATAAAGATATGTAAAAATATCTGCTGCTGACAGCGATCCGCCGGGATGACCGGCTTTGGCGCTGTGCACTGCTGTCACGATGCCCTTGCGGACTTCATTGGCAGTCTTCATCAATTTAAGCTTGTCCATTGATTTCTCCTTTTTCTCAATTCTGATAATCCTATTTCAAAATTCCGGCATCTCTATCCGGTACGGGTGATCATTCCCCGAATACGGCGATGTAATCTTCCTGGAATTTTTTGATTCCCGCATCTGTCAGCGGATGGTGTGTCATCTGCTCGATCACTTTATATGGTACTGTGGCAATATCTGCTCCTGCGAGTGCACAGTCTGTGATATGCATCGGGTTGCGGATACTTGCCGCAATGATCTCTGTCTCGATTCCGGCTACGTCGAATATCTCTGAGATTTCTGTAATCAGGTCAACACCCCTTACGGAAATATCATCCAGACGGCCAAGGAACGGTGATACATATGTAGCGCCTGCTCTTGCTGCGAGAAGAGCCTGGTTTGCCGTGAAGATCAGTGTCACGTTTGTCTTGATTCCCTCAGCTGAAAGTACTTTAACTGCTTTTAAGCCTTCCGTCGTCATCGGTATCTTCACTACCATATTCGGATGGATCTTTGCGATCTCGCGTCCTTCTTTGATCATGCCTTCAGCATCTGTTGTCGTAGCCTTTACCTCACCGCTGATCGGTCCGTCTACGATCGATGCGATCTCCGCGATCACTTCCTCAAATACTCGTCCCTCTTTTGCGATCAGTGACGGGTTTGTCGTAACACCACAGATCACACCCATGTCATTTGCTTTTCTGATGTCGTCTACATTTGCTGTGTCAATAAAAAATCTCATCTTCGTTCCTCCTTAAAACTGGACATATTAATTGTATCTGTTCTGATTATATAAGCAAAAAAAAATCCGGTCAACTGATGAAAAAATTATTAATACAGAAAAATCACTTAATAAATCGGATTATCATAGGT
>DYCJ01000044.1:6333-14786 GCA_019418195.1 Clostridiales bacterium
CTTTTAGACTTTCTATATTTTATTACTAATATTTTTCTTATTTTTATTAATTTTTATTTTTTCCGCCGTTTTTCGGAACGCGGATAAGAAGTCGTCCCCCGCACAACGAGCTTCGGTTCATACTCCACATGATAGATGCTGACAGGCTCGATCTCCGTGTATTTCTGTGTGCGCGATTTCATCTTTTTCATGATGATATCACAGGCGTCCATACCTTTATATATGACAAAATGTTCTATCGTCGTAAGAGATACCTCTTTCACCTTTGCAAACAATGTATTGTCGCATCCCATAACAGACATATCACCTGGCACCCTGTATTTTTCATCGTAAAGCGCATCCATGATCCCGAATGCGATCATGTCATTGAGCCCCACAATGGCAGTCAGCTCCGGATGTTCTTTCAGAAGCTCTTTTGTCAGGTCGTATCCGATCCTGTATTCCGAATCAATTCCCGGTATATCCTTGTCAATCTGCTCATCTGCTGCCTTGATCACCACACCGTCTTTCAGACCTGCACTCTGAAATTCCTTTAAGAAGCCTTCGACTCTCTTGGATCTCTGCTTCTGCCGTACGGTAAGAGGCGGAGCGATGTACCCTACTTTACGGTGCCCGAGCTCAAGGAGATGACGCGCCATCAGACGCCCCAGCTTGGAATTATCCAGCTCCACAGCATCTACACTCAGCTTTTCATTCTGATTGTTTATGACCACCACCGGAATCTTCTTCGACAGATCCTCGACCTGTTCCATAAAACACTGACTCGGATTGCACATGTAGATGATCCCCTGGGGATTAAGCGATGAGATCATTTTAAGGTAACGCTCTTCCAGCTTCAGATCCCGCTGTGTATTACACACAAAGATACCGAATCCCTGGTCTGCCGCCCTCGACTCTATGCCCTGGAGCAGCATAACATAATACGGATTCGTGAGATTCGGACTGATGACCACCAGCAGGTTCTGCCTGCGCTCCTCCCTGCGCTTTTTGCGCTTGGGAAGTTCATACCCGAGCTCCTCTGCCGCTTCTTCCACTTTCCGGATCACTTCTTTGGAAAATGATACGTTATACTTTTTGTTCAGCACCATCGAAACCGTGGCCTGCGACACTCCGGCACGCTTCGCCACATCCGATGAAGTCACTTTCTTCCCGCTCATGAAAAAACAGTTCCTCTATAATTCCGTCCTGCCCTCCAGCGCCCTCAGAAGCGTGACCTCGTCGATATACTCAAGATCCCCGCCTACCGGCACGCCGCTGGCTATCCTGCTCACCTTGATCCCTGCCGGTTTGATGAGCTTGCTGATATACATTGCTGTTGTCTCGCCCTCAAGACTGGAGTTCGTCGCGATGATCACTTCATCCACATCCCCCTGAAGCCGCTCCATCAGCTCTTTCAGTTTAATATCTCCCGGACCTATCCCCAGCATCGGGGAGATCGCGCCGTGGAGCACATGATAGACACCGTTATATTTGCCCGTCTTCTCATATGCCGCCAGATCCCGCGGTGTCTCCACGACCATGATGGTCTTCTTATCCCTGTCAGGATTACTGCAGATCGGACACGTTTCCCGATCCGTCAGTGTACAGCACACCTTGCAGTACCTGACATTCTTTCTGGCATCCAGGATCGTCTTTGCGAGCTCCTCCACCTGATCCACAGGCATGTTGATCACGTGGAATGCCAGTCTCTGTGCCGACTTGCTCCCGATTCCCGGAAGACGGGAAAACTCTTCGATCAGCCGGCTGATCTGATTACTGTAATAATCCATCTCTAGAACATCCCCGGGACACCGCCGCCGAGTCCGCCTGTCAGTCTGGACATCGCGGCTCCGCTCTCTTCTTCTACTTTGCGCAGTGCCTCATTCGTAGCCGCAACGATCAGATCCTCGAGCATCTCGATATCATCCGGATCGATCACTTCTTCGGCAAGCTTTACTTTCAGCACCTCGCGCTTACCGGATATAGTCACTTCCACTGCTCCGCCGCCCGCTGTCGCCGTAAATTCCTTTGCTTCCAGCTCCTTCTGCTGTTCCTCCATCTGACGCTGCATGCGCTGCGCCTGTTTCATAAGGTTTGCCATGTTTCCCGGCATTCCGCCGCCCGGAAATCCTCCGCGTTTCGCCATATTTAATCCTCCACTGTTATCTCCATATTGATCTTCTGTTCTATATCTACGAATGTATCTTCAAAATGCCGGCCTTCCTCTACGTGCCGCACTTCTACTTCCACTTTCTTCCCGATCCGTTGTTCGATCAGGTTCTCCAGCTCCTGCACATGATCCTCCCGTCCGACTACACTCTCCGAGAGAGGGTCGGGAAGAACGATCATAAGACGGTTGTCCCCGCCAAGGCTTAAGCGCGCTTTCTTCAGATACCCCCGCAGTATACCTGATGCCTCTCCTGCGATGGAACGGAAGTTCTTTACCACTTCCTGAACATCTTCGGGGATCGCATTGGGAAGCTCCTTACGGACTCCCGCACTGCCTGCTGCTCCGGAACCGACGCCCGGCATACCGGCGCCATTTCCGCCGGCTCCTCCGTATGCACCGTCCTGCCCGTATCCTGCACCTGCTCCGTAACCGCCCTGTGCCTGGAGCACAGCCGCAGCATCAATTCCCTTTTCTACTTTCTCTTCCACTGCCCGGATACGGTCCAGCAGGGAATCCTGTGTGTTCTCCATTGCCGGAGTGCAGAGTTTGATCAGCGCCACTTCGAGCATCACTCTTTTCTGGGTGGCATATTTGAGCTGATTGGAAAGTTCGGAAAAAATACGGATATACCGGAACAGCATATCCGGTTCGATCATCTGCGCCTCTTCCCTGAGCTGCGCCATATTTTCCGTTGATACATCCAGAACATCCTCTATATTATCAGAAGTTTTTACCAGAAGCAAGTTCCTCAGATACCATGTAAAATCCGCCGCAAGCTGGGTGAGTTCTCTCCCCTGCATCACCAGGTCATCCACCACGTCCAGCACGCCCGCCACGTCCCTGTCGATCACTTTCCTGAGCAGCCGGCTGAATACATCCGTATCCACCGCACCGAGGACTTCCAGCACATTATCATACGTGAGCTTCTGCCCCATATAAAATGCAATGCACTGATCCAGAAGGCTCAGCGCATCACGCATGGAACCGTCCGCCGCTTTCGCGATATACCGGAGCGCCTTGTCCTCTGCCTCCACATGTTCCGTATCCATCAGCTCTTTCATGCGGTCCGTGATCGTCTCGATACTGATACGCTTGAAATCATAGTGCTGGCACCGGGACAGGATGGTGATCGGGATCTTGTGGACTTCCGTAGTCGCCAGGATAAAGATCACATACTCCGGCGGTTCCTCCAGTGTTTTCAGCAGTGCATTAAATGCGCCTATAGACAGCATATGCACCTCGTCGATGATATAGACTTTATATCTGCCCTCTGTCGGACGGTATGCCACCTCCTCACGGATCTCCCTGATATTGTCAACACCGTTATTGGAGGCCGCATCGATCTCGATCACATTCATGGACGTGCCGGCCGCTATAGACCGGCATGTCTCACATTCCCCGCAGGGGCTTCCGTCCACCGGGTGCTCACAGTTCACCGCCTTCGCAAATATCTTCGCCACGGTCGTCTTGCCTGTTCCCCTTGTCCCGCAGAAAAGATATGCATGTCCGATCCGGTTGGCCCGGATCTGATTCTGCAGTGTTGTAATGATATGATCCTGCCCTTTTACATCCGCAAATTCGGACGGGCGGAATTTTCTGTAAAGCGCCGTATATGACATGTATTACACCTCGTCACCGAAGCTGATGCCTGTCATTCTCGCCTCTTTGATCAGGCCGCATTTCGGATCTACTGTCTTTAATTTACCCGCCACTTCCGCAAGCGGTACTTTCGTCGTCTCGCCGTTCTTCATGGCGACCATATAACCATATTTTTCTTCCAGGATGAGCTCAGCCGCTTTCGCTCCTACTCTCGTAGCAAACACTCTGTCGTACGGGCACGGGGAGCCGCCTCTCTGTGTATGTCCCGGGACTGTAATCCGCACTTCTTTATCCGTCTCTTTCTGGATCTGTTCTGCCAGCTCGTAAGCTATCGAAGGATATTTTCTCTTCGCCAGTTTTTCTTTATACTCTTTCTTGGACAGTTTCGCATCTTTCTTGGAGATCGCACCCTCAGCTACCGCAAGGATGGTGAACGGCTTGCCCGCTTTGCTCCGGCCGTCGATCACCTTCTTGATCGCCTTGATATCATACGGGATCTCCGGGAGCAGGATGATATCCGCACCGCCTGCAATACCCGCATGCAGGGTGACATGTCCTACCTTATGTCCCATGACCTCGATGATAAATACACGACTGTGTGATGTGGCTGTCGTGTGTATCCTGTCGATCGTATCCGTTGCGATATCCACGGCACTCTGGAAACCGAATGTCATGTCCGTTCCCCACAGATCATTGTCGATCGTCTTCGGAAGTGTGATAACATTGAGACCTTCTTCGCGGAGCATATTCGCAGTCTTGTGCGTTCCGTTTCCGCCGAGGATGACAAGACAGTTCAGGTTCAGCTTATGATATGTATGCTTCATAGCCTCCACCTTGTCAAGTCCGTCTTTATCCGGCACTCTCATCAGTTTGAACGGCTGTCTGGATGTACCGAGGATCGTGCCGCCTCTTGTAAGGATCCCTGAGAAATCTTTTGATGTGAGCATACTGAAATCCGCATAGATCAGGCCCTTGTATCCGTCTTTAAATCCATAGATCTCCACGTCATCGCGTTTGGAACAGATTCCTTTTACAACGCCTCTCATAGCCGCATTGAGCGCCTGGCAGTCTCCGCCGCTTGTCAACATACCGATACGTAACATATTACATTTCCTCCTTTATCTCACCGCTGCCTGATCCCGGATATCTCTGCCGAACCGTTTTTCCATACTCTTCGCATATATCCGGATCTTCTCGATATAACAGAATAAGCAGCCGGCTTTTTCCGACTGCTTATTATTATACCCTATTTACGATTTCCATTCAATAAAAGTGAACCCCGAACTTTACAGTCTTTTAAGGAGAGCTTCTCTCTGCTCCTCATATCCCGGTTTTCCGAGAAGAGCGAACATATTCTTCTTGTAGCTCTCAACGCCCGGCTGGTTGAACGGATTAACGCCGAGTAAATATCCGCTCACACCGCATGCAAACTCAAAGAAATAGAACAGTTCACCGAGATAATACTCGTTCTGCTCCGGGATCTTTACCATAAGGTTCGGAACATTTCCGTCTGTATGTGCGAGGATCGTACCGTTCATCGCACTCTTGTTAATAAAGTCAACATCCCTGCCTGCAAGATAGTTCAGCCCGTCCAGATCTACCGGCTCTTCATTGATGATGATCTCTTCCCTGGACTTTTCTACATTGAGAACAGTCTCGAACAGGATCCTGTTGCCGTCCTGGATGAACTGACCCATGGAATGCAGGTCTGTCGTAAGGTCTACAGATGCCGGGAAGATACCTTTCTGATCCTTGCCTTCACTCTCACCATAGAGCTGTTTCCACCACTCAGATACATAGTGCAGGCTCGGCTCATAGTTTGCCAGGACCTCTATCGTCTTGCCCTTACGGAGAAGGATATTTCTTACCGCTGCATATTTCATTGCATCGTTGTCAGCGAAATCATTCTCGATCGCAGCCTTTCTTCCTGCTGCTGCGCCTTCCATCAGCTTGTCAATGTCAGCGCCGCTCACAGCGATCGGAAGCAGTCCTACTGCTGTCAGTACGGAGAAACGTCCTCCTACATCGTCCGGTACTACGAACGTCTCATAACCTTCTTCTGTAGCGAGATTCTTGAGAGCTCCCTTAGCCCGGTCTGTGGTCGCATAGATTCTCTTTGCAGCTTCCTCTTTTCCATATTTCTTCTCCAGGATTTCCTTGAACACACGGAACGCGATCGCAGGTTCTGTTGTGGTTCCTGACTTTGAGATCATATTGATGGAGAAATCTCTGTCGCCTACCACGTCGATCAGATCTTTGATATAAGTGCTGCTGATGCTGTTTCCTACATAATAGATTTCCGGAGCCTTGCGGATTTCTTTGGATACCACATTTGCAAAAGAATGTCCGAGGAACTCGATGGCAGCTCTGGCTCCCAGATAGGAACCGCCGATTCCGATCACGAGGAGTACTTCTGAATCCTCACGGATCTTCTCCGCCGCTTTCTTGATACGTGCGAACTCTTCTTTATCATAATCAACCGGAAGATCGATCCATCCAAGGAAATCATTTCCCGCGCCAGTCTTTGCGAGCAGCTTGTCTTTCGCCTGTGCAGCAAGCTCGCTCATGTACTGCATCTCATGCTCCTGTACAAAACCGCATGCCTTTGAATAGTCAAATGTTACTTTGCTCATCATTATCCTTCCTCTCTGATATTCTCTGATATCAATATCATCATTTGAATTCCGGCAATGGCAGAAACCGCTGCCGATACTCTATGCATATTTTACCAAATCTGTATACCTTATTCAAGTTAAATGGAAATTCTAATATTCATTCATGCAAGAAATTCTTCCAGTATCTGACGGATCGCCTCCTCTCTCAGGGCAGGTCTGTCATCGTCCTGTGCCGCATGCCGTGCCGCCTCTTTCACGACAGCCGATTTTGTTGTCGTTCTCGGTTCCCCTTCAATATTAATGGGAAGTTCCTCTGCATCCGCTGCGGTTTCCCCTGCATATACCGGTTCTGCATTTGTCTGCTCCGCACGTACCACTTCTGCATACGCCGGTTCCGGCTGATTTTTCGCTGTCCTGGCGGGCCGCACATTTCTTCCTCCGCGGCCTGCTGTCCGCGGTTCCTGCTTTGCATATTCCGGCCTCTTATATTCTGCATTTTCCTCAGAAGCCTGTATGCCTTTCCCGCTTCCCTCTGCTGAGATGACATCGATAGATTCACGTTCCCTTGTATTCTGCTTACGCAGGCGGAATGTGCATATATTTTCCAGATAATCCGTCATATACATCTTAACCGCATTTACCTTATACGGCTCATCACTCAGACGCATCACTACCGAGAGAAGCACCACCTCCGCTATCCCTGCAGCAATATATTGATAAACGGATTCAGAGAATCCGGAATAAAAGTAAAGTACCGACGCCCCGAGAGCCGCCAGTATCCCGGCAAACCAGACAGACAATATTTCAACCTGCCTCCATGTATGGATACGGAACAAAAATCCGCGGTATTCATAGATATATTTTTCCACAAACGCATCGATGTTTTCCACTGAATCGCGGATCATACATGCGTGTTCGTATTTCGCCCTTACGAGTTTTATCAGTCTGTGTGTGCTCTTCGGCATGTTTCCTGCCGCCTTCACCAGTCTGTTCAGGGTAAAATGATTGACGATCTTAGCTATGATCCCCAGTACCCCGACAGCCGCCATCAGATATGTAATGACCCTGGTATCTGCTGCCAATCCTTCTAACATAGCAAACCCTCCTGTTATATATTATTTCTCCCACAATGTTCCCTGACGGTTTCTATTGTGTTTGTGGTCATTATAGTCCATCACAGGCAGGTTGTCCGCAAAAACCGTTCTACATATTTCTACATCCGCAGGCATCAGATTTCGCACATCCGGCATCCTCTGTCCTTCTTTCCGGATGTTGATATGAACCTCGAAACCATTGAGGAACGCCTGTATTATCTTCACAGTTCATCCCGCTTTATCTGTCAGATACCCGGTGTCATATAAGGTCATGTCCGCCCGAAAAGTGGCGTACAAAACTTTTTGCCAACAGTTCAGCTATCTGTTGTCAGGAGGCTGATTTATACTCGCATAAGAATCCGATGACTGACAGACAGATGAGCGGAGCGCCAGTAAATGAGCAAAGAAGCGGCGCAGCCGTAGTAAACACGTCAGTGCGGCTTTGCGAATGGCGCGAGCTGAACTGTTATTCCTATTTTATTGAATTTTTATCTTCTATTTGCTATAATGTCCTCGCACATAAGGATAATCAGAAATACGACAGAGTGCTCCTGCATATCATTTATACTCAGATCCAGGAAGCGTTCTGTAAGATAAAGGAGGTCTGAAAGAATGGATTATCAGCCGAAAGGAGTCTGTTCCCAGCAGATTCATTTTGACATAATAGACAACAAAGTAAGAAATGTTTCTTTTAAAGGCGGATGCCACGGCAATCTCCAGGGAATATCTCGTCTGATCGACGGGATGGACGTCAACGAAGCGATTTCCCGCATCGACGGAATCAAATGCGGTTTCAAATCAACATCCTGCCCGGATCAGCTGGCACAGGCATTAAAACAGGCAGTCGGTAAATAACCGGCTGCCCGTTTTCTTCGTTTCGTTATTGAATTATTATTCTGAAAATGGGATAATAACTAAAGAATCCTCCATTAAACCCTGAGAGCAGCCGCCATATGTATAGCCGATATTTGTGGTGTTTCTCGGAACAGGTTACTC
>DYCJ01000045.1:0-9750 GCA_019418195.1 Clostridiales bacterium
CTACAAATGCATACGGACGCACATTTCTTGTCAAATTCGGAATAATCACACAGACACACGAAGAGACAATCCTGCCATCAATAACATTAACAATCAGATGATGATTTTCATCAGATATGATTACTTCCCATACGGCAGACAGATGATCCGACTGTTCAGGAATCATGTCCTCATGCAAATCAAGATACAATTTCAATATTTCTTCCAAATCTTGACTTTCCGCTTCGCGTACCATGACGATCCTCTCATCTCCTATATTATCTTCCCGCCCAGCACGATCACCGCCAACATCGCCAGCTCACACATCTGCAGGAAGTATCCCGCCAGATCCCCCGTCGTTCCGCCGAACTTCTTTCTGCTCATCCAGTAATAATAGGCAAACACCAGAAGAGCCGCCGCGATCACTGCCGCTGCTCCGATCACAAAAGCGCCGCCCTGCTGCCACCCGAGATACAGCATGATCCCCGCACAGATACATGCCCATATGATAAGCACGATGCGCACTCTCTTTTTCTGTGCTCCGTCCTGAAATGTCCGAAGCAGCCCGCTGTTTTTAGCCGGATGAAAGGACACGACCGAGATCCCGCTCAAAGCTCTTGAAAGAGGATACATACAGGCAGCTATCGGCAGCATGTAAGACTCTGCCTCACTCCACAGCGCCAGTACCGCCACAAAATAGACACACAGCCCGATCACCGCAAATGCTCCCGTATGCGGATCTTTGAGTATCTGCAGTTTCTTTTCTCTGTCGCCATAAGAACTGATCGCATCGATCGTATCCGCATACCCGTCCAGATGGATACCGCCCGTGACCAGAACAGGAATCAGAGACATCACCGCGGCGAAGAAGAACTTTCCGCAGGATGTATACTCTAAGAGAGCGTATCCGATGCCAAACTGGAGTATCCCTGTTATCACGCCGACAACAGGAAAAAAACACATCGCATACTTCATATTTTTTTCATTCCAGTCCACGGTCGGAACGGGGATTTTGGAATACATAGATATAGCTATGGCCAGTGAATTTAACAGACGCATTTCATATTTCTCCCTTTCCTCACAATGCTGCTACTCAAACTCCTCATACTGCTCTATATGGATCTCATCAAATGTACCCATCTCGCGGTAGACAGCGAGCCCCATCTCAAGCAGCGGAATTGCTGCCACTGCTCCGCTTCCCTCGCCAAGCGACATGTTACATTCGATATAAGGAGAAAGCTTCAGTGCCTCAAGCACCATACCTCCTGCCGGCTCTCCTGACTTATGGGAAGGCATCATGTAGTCTGCTGCCGCAGGACACAGTTTTGCCGCGCAGAGAGCTGCCACTGAAGAGATAAAACCGTCAATGATCACGGGGACGTGGTACAGCGCTCCTCCGAGGAACACGCCTGCCAGACCGGCAATGTCCAGACCTCCCACTTTGGAAAGCACATCAAGAACATCCTCATTGTCCGGCTGATGCAGTTCGATCGAGCGGCGGATCACGTCAATCTTCCGGTTCAGTCCCTCAGAACTTAAACCTGCGCCGCGACCTGTCACTTCCGCGGCATCCCGCTCAAGGAGTACAGCTGCTACAGCGCTGCTCGTCGTGGTATTTCCGATACCCATTTCTCCTGTAGCAAGCAGATCGTACCCCTGTCCGGCCAGTTTTTCAACCATATGTATTCCCGTGAGTACTGCCTGCGCCGCCTGTCCCCTCGTCATTGCAGGTTCAAGAAGCATATCTTTTGTCCCGCTCATCACCTTGTACTCCGGCTTTGTCACTGCTGGCACATCCACCGCCATTCCGATATCCACCGGGAAAAGTTCCACGCCCGCGATCTCTGCCATCAGACATACACTTGTTGCGCGCCGGGTAAAGTTCTCAGCCACAATGGCAGTCACTTCCTGTCCGGTCTGAGTCACACCCTCGGCAACCACTCCATTGTCCGCGCACATAATAACGAGGCCTTTTTTCCTGATCGTATAGTCCGCTTTTCCTCTGATCCCGGCCATGCGCACCACCGCCTCTTCCAGTTTTCCCAGACTGTTCAGCGGCTTTCCGACTGTCTTCCAGTGTGCTTTTGCCGCCTCCATACTGTTCTGGTCAGCAGGACGTATTTCTTCCATTTTCTGTTGTAACTTTTCCTCATACTCCTCAGACATTTTCACTTTCCTCCGCTCTTTTCTGTATAATATTCATTAATGCATTCCATCGTACTGTGTCGGTTACCGCACCAGAGTCCGCTCCCACTCATGACAGCGCCCGACGAACCGACGGACGAATTCCGGCACGGACGGCAGATACAGATGAGGATAACCGGCAAACAGGTTTTCTCTCATATGAATACAGTTCCACTTTCTCTTCCCGTCCGGTTTTACCGCCATACAGTCCGTACCCGCCTCGGTACTGTCCCAGTAATGGAATTCATGTCCTCTTATAGTTTCTCCGGTAAGGAGCCAGTCAGCTTCTTTATCGGCTATTATATTGACATAACCAAAGCGTACCAGTTTTCCCGTGGGGTAGGTCTTCCCTTTTATCACACCTGCCATAGGATATACACGTCCGTTTCTGTCTTCCAGTTCCTCATGCAGATACATAAATCCGCCGCACTCTGCAAGACAGGGCATCCCTGCGTCCAGAGATTTTCTGATCCCATCCAGCAGCCCTCTGTTTTCGGAGAGCCTTTTGCCGTAAAGCTCCGGATATCCGCCGCCAAGGATCAGACCGCTGATATTTTCCGGCAGTTCTTTATCACGCAGCGGGCTGAAAGGCACCAGTTCGCATCCCATTTCTTCCAGAAGTTCCAGGTTCGCCTTATAATAAAAGCAGAACGCCTCATCCCGGGCAATCCCGATCCTGAGCCGCTTCTGCCCCTCTTTCCTGTCTTTTCCATCTCTGACAGAGCATCCGTCTCCCATCAGGCTATTTTCCGTCAGTCCATTTTCCTCCAGTCCATATCCGTCCGCCGGATGTACTGACCGCTTTTCTTCTGGTTCCAGTTCCGGCGCCGCCTGCGCGATAGAGAGTATCTGATCCAGATCCACACTCTCATTCAGTATCCTGCCGGCTCGTTCTGTCTGTTCTTTCAGATTCTCCAATTCCTGCGGAGTTACAAGCCCAAGATGACGGCTCTCCAGACGAAAGGATTCGTCTTCGGGGATATATCCCACCACGGGAATGTTGTATCCGGACTTTTTCATTTCCTGCTCAAGCATGTCTTTCAGTCTGGGATAAAGCATCTTTGACACTCGGTTGAGCAGTATTCCACGGATATTGCTGTCTTCCCGAAATTCGACGATTCCTCTTACAAGCGCTGCAAGAGAAAGCGCCGCTCCCCTGCAGGGAACTACAAGTATAACCGGAATCTGAAGTGTCCTTGCCACATCGTAGGAGCTTCCCGCATCCGTATCCGTCCCGCGGCCGTCATAATATCCCATGACGCCTTCTGTTACGGTGATATCCGCACCGGCAGTATGCCGGATAAACCCATCGGTCATCTCGTCTTTCTCAGAAAAGAACAGATCCAGATTTCTTGAATCCACGCCCAGCACTTCTCTGTGGAACATAGGATCGATATAGTCCGGTCCGCATTTGCAGGCCCGCACTCCCATACCTCTCTCCCTGAATGCGCACATCAGACCACAGGAGATGGCTGTCTTCCCGCTGCCGCTCGCCGGAGCGGCGATCAATATTCTGGGAATCTTCATCTGCCCGCACTTCCTTCCGTCTCATCCTCATTTTTCTGTATCTCTCCGCCTGCGGAAATGATGTACACAGGATTCTGTCCTGTCATCATGTGGTATCTTCCGAGTACACGGGCACGCGAAGCCATGATCTGTGTGATCTGAGCATATCTTAACAGTCCTTCTTCTATTGCATCCATAGCTTCGCCGACTGTCTCAAGTGATATGGCATTGATCACGATCCTCACTGCCGGATTCTTATTAAGTACAGTGCACAGGATATCCCTGAGATTTCCAGAACTTCCTCCGATAAACACATGAGTCGGAGGTTCCAGCTCTCGAAAAGCCGCCGGCGCCTCCCCCTCTATGATACGTATTCCATCTGCCCGGAATTTCCTCCTGTTTTGTTCCAGGAGCTTTACCGCCTCCGGCTTTTTCTCAACGGCATACACCCGGATCCGGTCACCGGAAAGGGCTGCTTCGACAGACACCGAACCTGTTCCAGCTCCCACATCGTACACTACCGCATTCGTCGTAAGCTCCATCTGTGCCAGGCTGACAGAACGTACTTCTGCTTTCGTCATCGGCACATTTCCACGGATAAATTCTTCATCCCGGATGTGCGGTCCTGTTCTCTCATCCGGGTGCGGATTCAGGATCATAGCCACACATAAACCATCTGCCTCATCTCCCGAAAAATCACTGGGATTTCCGGATACGATTCGCTCATCCGGATAAGACAGCCTGCTGCCGATATGTACAGTCACATCATTCATCCCGTATTCCTTAAGCTGTGTGATCATCTTCGTCCCGGCATCTTTACCACCCAGGAGGAGAAATGTCTTCCTGCTTTTATTCACTGTCTGTATAAAATTTTCTTCCTGTCCGTGAAGGCTGATCACAGTTCCGTCTTCCCATGTTGTTTTCAGCCGTGCAGCAAGGCAGACGACAGAGGAAATCCCCGGGATCATTTTCACCTCAAAGCGGTCAGGATATGATGCAAACATCTCCGAGAGCTTCTTTGCCCCGCTGTAGAATCCGGTATCTCCGGAGAGCAGCACCGCGATGCAGGCGCATTCAGGATGCGATTCTGAATATGCAAATATCTTGTCTGCATTGTATTCACACACCTCCGGCATATGGGCCTCCTGTCTGTCAGTTCCATACCGCACATTCCGCGCAGAATCGAGCATCCGCTGTGCACCGATCATACAGCCGCAGGCACGGATCGCCTCTGCCGCCTCCACAGTCATGGATTCCCTGCTGCCCATACCGATTCCGATCAGAAAAATCTTCTGCTTTTTACACATCCTTATACCCTCTCGGCGTTACCATCCTGCCATTTAGTTCCATTGTATTTGAGTTTCCGATAAATACTGTCGTAAACATATCCACCTGTGTGTCTTTCAGCCGTTCCAGCGACAGAATTTCATATGTTTCTCCGTCTCTTCCGATATTTCTGACGATACCGCATACGGTCTCCGGGTTCCGATATTCCAGTATCATCCCGCAGGCTTTCCTTAGATAATCTGCGCGTTTTTTACTGGACGGATTGTAGATACATAGCACAAAATCAGCTTCTGCCGCCGCCCGGATGCGCTTCTCGATCTTGTCCCACGGCGTAAGCAGATCGCTCAGACTGATCACTGCAAAATCATGCATCAGTGGCGCCCCAAGGACCGCAGCTCCGCCGGATGCTGCCGTAATGCCCGGTACGATTTCGATTCCCACATCCGGATAGTCCTTCCCGATCTCACAGATCAGACCTGCCATACCATAGATTCCTGAGTCTCCACTGCACACCATTGCCACGTCCCGGCCTTTCTGCGCCTCTTCAAATGCCATCCTGCAGCGGTCAGCCTCTTTGCGCATGGGTGTGCTCAAAAATGTCTTATCCGGGAATTCCTCCCGTATAAGATCGATGTACACTGTATATCCGATGATCACCGGGCACTTCTCCAGCACTTTCTTCGCCCGTATCGTCATCTGGTCGGCCGCTCCCGGTCCCAGCCCTGTCACATAGATCTTACTCATTGTCCTTATGCTCCATTTCTCTGTATTTTGATATTCACTGCTCTTTGTCTTTCTGCATTGGCACGGATGCGTCACGGAATTCTGTCGTGAACGACGGATCATAGAGCTTCGAGCGGTCGTACTCACTGCCCAGCACTCTGCCCACTACGATAAGCGCCGTCTTGGTCACATTTTCCTTTGCGGCAGTCTCCGCAAGATCTTGTACTGTACAATGAAGTACTTTTTCTTCCGGCCATGTCGCTTTGTAGACAATAGCCGCCGGTGTGTCCGCCGGGTAACCGCCGCAGACCAGCTCAGCGGAAAGCTCCTTCAACATTCCCGTACTTAAGAAGATCACCATTGTAGCCTGATGCGCGGCAAAGCTTCGGATCGATTCCCTCTCCGGTACAGGCGTACGCCCTGCCATCCTTGTGATCACCACCGACTGAGAAACTCCAGGCAGTGTATATTCCGCATTCAGAGCTGCCGCTGCCCCGCAGAATGAGCTCACTCCCGGGCATACCTCGTAAGGAATATCCAGTTTCTCCAGTTCATCCATCTGTTCCCGGATCGCACCGTACAGACACGGATCTCCGGTGTGGAGACGGACAACTTTCTTTCCAGCCCGTTCACCCGCAGTCATGACCTCCATCACTTCTTCCAGTGTCATCTTTGCGCTGTTGTAGATCTCGCAGTCTTCTCTGCAGAGAGACAGAAGTCCCGGATTGACAAGAGATCCGGCATAGACCACGATATCAGCCTCTTTTAACAGATTCTGTCCCCGGACCGTAATGAGATCTTCTGCCCCCGGGCCCGCTCCTACAAATGTGATCATCCTTCTTTTCCTCCTGTCTGTTTTTCTTTTACCACGAGCAGAGAATAATACCCCGCCTGTTCCGGGATCTCCTGTGCTCCGGAGTAAATCTTCTCATTCTCCATCCCACAGTTTTCCACCATCACCGCGTCCATTCCCTTCTCTGTCAGCAGACGCTTTACTTCGCCCATCTTTCTGCCCGCTTTCATGAGTACTTTCGTCCCCGGCAGATTCAGGCTTTCTTCAATGTCATAGGATGCCGGAAGCACATGAAGTTCCTGACGGTTCTCAACAAGCGGGATATCCATACGCGCCGCCGCCGCACAGAACGACGGAATGCCCGGTATGATCTGTGTACTATACCCTGCGCGTTTCAGGCGCTTGTGTACATACATACATGTAGAATATACCGTGGGATCCCCCAGAGTGAGAAAGACTACGTTTTTATCTTCATCCAGCAGTTGTGCGACCGCCGCCGCATCCTGGTCATGGATTGCTTTCAGTCTTTCTTTCTCTTTGATCATAGGCATCGGGAGATAGATCCTGTCTTTTTCTGTCGTCTCAGGCGATGCCCCGGCCGCGATCTGGTAAGCCACGCACCGCTCCAGATAAGCCGCATTTCTCCTGTCTTCGCTTCCTGCCGTCTCATACACCGGCACCTCCAGCGTACTGTCTGACACAGGTATGGCGATCACGCTGCACTCTTCTATCGCGCGGACCGCCTTTAATGTCATAAGCTCCGGTTCTCCCGGACCGACACCTGCTCCTGTAAATATTCCGCTCATTGCTGTCTCCTCTCTATCTTCTCTGACAATCGGGCTGCATTCTCTGTCTGCCCCAGTATCCCCTCTTCACTGGAAAATACAACCGCTCCGATCTCCAGCTCTTCTCCGGCTCTCTGTCTCAGGTAAAAGCCGATCCGTTCTGTCACGGTTTTCATCACATCCTGAAGCAGAGCTTTTTTCTTCAATATCCGAATTGCTTCTGTCGTATTCAGACAGGCCATGACAGCTTTCACCGTGTCCGCATCCGCTCCAGCCATAGCCGCGTGGGATGCGAATACTTCCATCCTGCAGTCCGCCTGTCTGGAATGGGTGTTCATGACGCCTGCCGCAAGCTTGATAAACTTCCCTACATGGCCGATCAGGAGCAATCCTTTCATCCCCAGCAGTCTGGCGTCATCGATCGTCTCTCCCACATAGTTGCTGCACTTCACTGCAAGATCCGGGTCAATTCCCATACTCTCTGTCAGGAAATCAATACCGTAATTTCCCGGAACGGCATAGCAGTAAATGCGCCCGCTCTCACGCAGCATCTTCATTTCCAGATAGATCGTGTCTGTGAGCGCCTTTTCGCTCATAGGTTCCACGATACCCGATGTGCCGAGCACGGACAGCCCGCCGATAATGCCTAGTCTTGGATTAAATGTCTTCTTCGCCGTCTCTTCCCCGCCGGGAATTGAGATGAGCACCTTCACCCCTCCGCAGTATCCGTATTTTCTGCACACGCCTTCCACTTCTTCAGCGATCATCTTTCTTGGCACTTTGTTGATCGCAGCCTGCCCGATCTTTTGTTCCAGGCCCGGCTTTGTCACCCGCCCGACTCCGGCGCCTCCGTCCAGTAAGATCTGATCCCCGCCGCACCGCTCCACTTTTGCGAAAATAAGCAGTCCGTCCGTCACATCGGGATCGTCGCCACTGTATTTTCTCACCGCGCACTCGGTATATTCCGGCATCTGCGTGACGCACTCCACATCCAGATACAGCTCAATGCCTTTCGGCGTCATAAGTCTTACCTGCCTTATCTCCTCTCCGGCAAAGAGCATCTGCGCCGCCGCCTTTGCTGCCGCCGCGGCGCAGCTCCCCGTTGTCCATCCGTAACGCAGACCGGATCGTGTCCTGCCGATTTCCCTGCTGACAATATCCTTATCCATGCCGAGATGTCTCCCTCTTTCTCTTACTTGTCAGCGTATTTACAAAAACGCGCTGCATCCTATAACTCTCCCAGCATCTGTGCCGGATTATCTGCCGCTTTTACTTTCCCGAAAGCCTTGACGATCACACCCTCTTCGTCGATCAGATAAGTGGTCCGTACAACTCCCATTGTCTTCCTGCCGTACATATTCTTCTCTTTCCACACATCATAAGCCTGAATGCATGTAAGCTCCGTGTCTGATAGCAGCGTGAACGAAAGTCCGTACTTTTCCTCAAATTTCTTATGCGAGGCCACGCTGTCTTTGCTCACTCCCAGTACGACCGCCCCCTTCTCCGCGAACTGCGGATACAGCTCTCCAAATCCGCACGCCTGCTTCGTACATCCCGGCGTATTGTCCTTCGGATAAAAATAGAGGATCACCTTTTTCCCTCTGTACTCCTCGAGTGTATGCATAGTTCCGTTCTGATCCGGCAGTTCAAATGCCGGTGCCTTTGTTCCTGCTTCTAACATATTCGTCTCCTTTCCTGCGTCTGCGCTCTGTCAGTCCTGTCTTTTATTCCATCGTCTCTTCTATATGATCCAGAAATATCCTGCGGATCCCCTCAAATTCACCGAGTCCTTTCATGATGACACGCACGTCATAACCTTCATCTTCAAGCTGGCTCTTCCATGAATCATCTTCTCCTGCCATGTCATTTTTTGCGTGGTCTCCCGCCACAAGCATGAACGGCATAAGAGCAACCTTTTTCTTCTCTGCGATCTCCAGTTTCGCCATCACGTTTTTAAGCTCCGGAAAACTCTCTACAGTTCCCACTAATACCTGATTGTATCCGAGTGCATGGAAAGTATATTCCAGCGTCGGGTATGCCGAGTTGGCATGATGGTCCGTGCCGTGCCCCATAAACACAAGCATCTCGTCTTCGTCAAGTTCTGTCTCTGACATGACAGCGTGAATGGATTTCTTATAATCATCCACACTGCTCAGGAGAGGTTTCCCCACCCGTATCCGTTTAAACAGTGACATATTCTCCATCAGGTCTTCCATCATCCGGTCGTTCTCTACGCCGTTTATGATGTGGGTCGGCTGAACAGTCACATCCTCGATACCGTCAGCAGCCATACGCTTTACCGCTTCCTTCACTGTATCAACTTCCATAACACCCGCGCGCTTCAGTTTGCGGATGATCATGCGGCTCGTAAACGCACGGTACACACGGCAGTCAACAAATTTTTCTGCGATTTCTTTTTCAATGACGTCGATCGTCTTCTCCATTGTATCGAGATGGCTTGTCCCGAAACTCACCACAAGGATTCCTCTCCGC
>DYCJ01000045.1:9760-13266 GCA_019418195.1 Clostridiales bacterium
GCATCTTACATATTCCTTTCTACTTTTATATTTTCTCTTACAGGTAAAAAACAAGTGAAAAATTTCTATTTTTACGGATCACAGGCTTTCTACAAGTTCATCTACACTTCCCGGAGGAGCCGCATCTTCCGGTATCAGTCCTTTTTCTTTCAGCCTCTGTTGTATTCTGAGCACCGCGGGCACTTCCAGACTTGCTGTTTTAAGTGCCGCCCTGTCCGAACACACATCAAAAGGTGTTCCCTGGCGGATTACTTTTCCTTCGTGCATGAGAATGATCTCATCTGCCCAGGCGTATGCATAGTCGATGTCGTGAGTTGCCATCAGGACCGTAATGCCTTTTTCAGTGAGATGATCCACAATCTGCTGTACTTTCTTTGTATGTTTCGGATCAAGTGCTGCCGCAGGTTCATCCAGTATCATTACCTCAGGGTGCATGACCAGGATATCGGCAATGGCAACCTGCTTCTTCTGTCCTCCGCTCAGAGCATGCGCCGGACGGTCCTGGAAAGGAGTAATCTCCAGTTCTTTTATCACACTCTCCACTTCTCTTCTTGCCGTTTCCTCATCTGCTCCCAGATTCAGTATTCCGAAAGAGATTTCTTCATACACACTGGCTGAAAACAGCTGGTCGTCCGGTTCCTGAAACACAATCCCTACTCTTCCTCTCACGTTCAGAAGCCCTTTTCTCGTATATTCGATAGCTTCTCCATCGATACATATTTTTCCTGTATCCGGTCTTCGTATTCCATTCAGGCAGAGAAAAAATGTAGATTTTCCCGAACCGTTTCCGCCCATGAAGGCAACTTTCGTTCCGCGGCGGATCTTAAGATTCAGACCGTCCAGTGCTCTTTCATTATTTCCGTCATAAGTGTAAGAGACGTCCTGTGCCTCTATCACCCAGTCTTCGTCTCGCTTCATCGTATTTCTCTCCATATTCTCACATTCATACGCAGAGCCGCAGTTTCCATCGGATTCCCGGTTCTGCTCACTCCCTCAGACTATCCGCAGATCCAGACAAGGACAAGGATAAGTTCAATCGCCGCGATCACCGCAATCTCTCCCGCTCTTGCCGGCTGCATTCTGGTCAGCACACGGATGTTTCCGTCATAGCATCTGGACTCCATAGCATCATAGAGCATATTTGACCGCTTGAGAGCAAGGATAAAGAGAGCCGAACCCATTGCACCAAAGGAACGTACCCGCGTTTTAAAATCCCTGTTTCCGAGACGTGCCTGCTGTGAAACGGTGATAGCGGACGCAGTCTGGAACAGCACAAATATAAAACGGTAGACTAGAAGCATCAGCTCAGTCAGGAGGGCCGGAAAATGCAGTTTTCTCAAAGCATCCAATATATCTGTCATAACAGTATTCAGAGACAGAAAATACAGGCACGTAACCGATGAAAGGGCAGTCGCACACAGCTCAAGCGCCAGGTATAGTCCTTCCACGCTTCCTGTAATATACCATTCTCCCAGCTCAAGCGCGAAAGCATCCATAGGAACTTTCGAGATATTGATCACGATCGCTGCAGTTCCTGCAATCAGAAAGGCTGTCGGGATCATAAGAAGCCTTATATAACGGGAAAGGGGGATCCCCCCCTTTCCCACTGTCAAGATTCCATTGATAACAAATACCAGTGCAGCCACTCTGACTGAGCGGCTTAAGATACACAGTATCAGGGTCAGCACGGCATACATAAGCTTCTCTGATGCGTTTACATATCTCAGTTTCGACCGGTAACTCAGTTTATCAATCAGGAGCATCTTCTTCTCCCGTCTTCTTTACCCATTTTCTGCGCTCTACAAAACGCCCCATGAAAAACGCGATCACACCTACTCCGATCCCTGTCTGTACACAGAAAAGCAGGCTTTCGAGTTCTCCCGGCAATTCTCCGCCAAGTGCTGTCTCGAGGACAGGCGTAAACCAGGGTTCGTACTCGCCATGAATCTCTTCTACCATTACGCTTCCTGCATCATCCGAGCCGCCGAACTCGGCCCCTCTTAAAGCAGCCACGGGAATAACGGCGATCAGGACCGCAATAACAAGCAGTATGATAACTGTCTTTGTATTTTTTGTCATGTCCCTACGCCTCCTTTCTTTCGTTGAAAAAACCAATCCTCTTAAGTTCCGGTTTTGCATAAGTCTCAAGGCCGATCACGATCACGACTGTGAGTATTCCCTCAATGACAGCAAGCGGAAGCTGTGTTGGCGCGAACACCCCCAGGAATTTTACTGCAGATGCTGCCACACCGCCTGCCTCGGACGGATAAGCCAGGGCAAGCTGTATACTTGTAACACAGTATGTAAAGATATCGCCCAGGAACGCTGCAAGGAATACACCGACACGGCGGTTGATCTTCATAGACTGACACAATTTATATACACCGAAGGAAACGAGCGGACCTGCTATCGCCATGGAAAATGTATTAGCTCCAAGCGTGGTCAGACCTCCGTGTGCGAGCAGCACAGCCTGGAAGATCAAAACAATGATCCCCAGAACACTGACTGACGCAGGTCCGAACAGGATTGCACCGAGCCCTGTCCCTGTCATATGGGAACAGCTTCCTGTCACGGACGGGATCTTCAATGACGAGATCACAAAAATAAACGCTCCTGACATGGCGATCAATGTTAAGTTCCTTCTGTTTTCTTTTACTTTGTTTTTAAGTGAAATAAATCCTGCGATCAGAAACGGCAGGCAGATGACTCCCCACGCCACGCAGTATCCCGCCGGCAGGTAGCCCTCCATGATGTGCATCGCATTGGATGCAGGTGCGATGGCAAACAGCGCAGCAAACGCAATGTATGCCCTCAATAAGATTTTTTGTTTTTTTGGCATTGTTTTCTCTCCTTATGATCATATTCCCGTAATCCCCAGATCCATTTAAAAGCGAATATTCTGACTTAGGTATCATCACAGGTGTCTCCGCCTTCCCGGGTTCATCGCCCCAGTGACCTTTTATACAGACCGGCTCTTCCACTACGTAAGCCTTACACTGTTCCATATGAAACACCGCTCCTCCAATACAGCAACGGGTATTGTGCAGGATTCTCACCTGACTTCCTCTATATCTTTTAAATGTATGCCGGATCTGGCTGTGTGGTGTCCACTGATTATTCCGGACACCATCCTAGTATTCAATCCCTTTTCTTGCCAGGATTCCCCGGTCAAAGGGATGCTTTATCTTGCGGATCTCTGACACATAATCTGCCAGATCCACAAGCCTTTTGTCCGGATCACGTCCCGTCAGGACGACCTCCAGACTTTCCGGTTTTTCCTGCAGGAATGCAAACGCTTCGTCCCGGGGAATAAGACCGTATCTGTATGCAGCCATAAATTCATCCATAACAAGGATATCATAGGCTCCACCGGACACCATTTCCGGTATGCCGCTCCACACTTTTCCGTACATATGACGCACTTCTTCTTTCCCGCTCTCAGAAAGCGTATTGAAAAAACCATATGATTTTTCCAGATGAATGACATGGATTCCCGGAACCTTATC
>DYCJ01000045.1:13276-14664 GCA_019418195.1 Clostridiales bacterium
AAGTTCTCCCGACTCTTCATTTTTTAAAAAGCGGGCAAAAAGCACTTTCTTACCGCATCCTGCCGCGCGGACAGCCAGTCCTGTAGCCGCTGATGTCTTTCCTTTTCCGTCTCCGCAGTAAATATGGATCAGTCCCTTTGTCATCTCTTCTGTCCTCTCTGTAAAATCTTTTTTATTTTAACACAGCGGTCAGTGTCTGACAAGAGAAGCACATAAGAAAACCCTGCGGTTTTACCGCAGGGTATAATTCCTTTTCTGTTTTTTAGTAACGGACATAAATCATATTGCTCGGAACAGATCCGATTGTTATCTGAGCACCTGTATGCGGAGCATGTATCATCTGTCCGTTTCCTATGTAGATACCACAATGTGTCCAGCTTGTACAAACATCGCCCGGCTGCGGATTGCTTACTCTTGTCCAGCCCATGAATGTGTAGGTTGTACCAAGCCTGGAATAACTTCCCGTCAACGCATAACTTACAAGTCCGGAACAATCGAATGTATTCGGCCCGCATGCACCCCATTCGTACCAAAACCCGATCTTGCTGTATGCACGATCAACAATTGCATTTCCTGTTACGGCATCGTACGAATCATCTGAACCTGATGAAGTACTGCCGCCACCGCCGGATTGACCCCCGGAGCCACCGCTCACGGGCTCATTCTGCGCCTGCTGTCTCTGTTGTTCTTCCAGCTGACGCTGTCTCTCAGCCTCAGCCTCCTGACGGTCTTTTTCTTCCTGAATCTTTCTCGCAGCTTCCTGGAGCATTCCGTCCAGATTGGAAACCTCATCAGACTTGGAAGAGATCATCGAATTCAGATTTTCTTCCTGCTGCTGGTATTCGCTTTCAAGATCTTCCAGATCTGCCAGTTCCTGTTCACTCTTTGCCTGCAGATCCTCAATCTCCTGTACAGTATCTGCATATTCCTGAAGCTGTTCCCGGTCATAATCATGTACCTGCTGTGAATACTCAGCCTGTGTCAGCATGCTGGAAATGTCACCTGAAGTCATGACCTTTTCCATCGTTGCTGAACCGGTGCCTGCTTCATACATGTATTTAATACGAAGCTTCATTGCATCGTACTGTTCCTGACGCTTCTCTTCAGCCGCCTCAAGATCTGCTTTGATCTGAATAATCTCTTCTCCCTTGGCAATCAACTGATCTTCCAGATCCGCCAGCTTTGTAACGATTGTATCCAGATCCGACTGGAGACTGTTCAGCTCGTTCTGGGCAGCATCCTTCTGATTTTGAAGATTCTCCTGTTCCTGCTGAAGGCTTTCAAGTGTATCCGGTTCAGCGAACACCGGAGTCACCACCAGTGAACAGGTAAGAACTGTAGCGATAAACGCACTATGTACTCTTTTTCTTAATCTCATTTCTTCACCT
>DYCJ01000046.1:0-4716 GCA_019418195.1 Clostridiales bacterium
ACATAGTCTCACACCTTACCTCCCCTCCAGCCTTGTATTGTGCATAATACGACTGTTCGGGTATTTTTATTGCACTACCAAAGATTATATCATATTTTTCTTTTCCGTCAACCGTTTTCAGCCAAAAACTCTGAAAACGTTGTAAATGCGCTGTTTCGAAGACGCTGTACAGGTTATTTGATCTGCGATTCAAGCACTTCCGGCGCCTTCGCAAGGGCGTCCGGAATTCCGGCCGGATTTTTACCTCCCGCCTGAGCCATGTTCGGGCGTCCGCCGCCACCGCCGCCGACGCATCCCGCGATTGCTTTCACAAGATTTCCGGCATGTGCGCCCTGTTTCATTGCGCCGTCTGTAGCGGTTACCATCAGGCTTACTTTTCCATCGTTTGCAGACGCGAGCACAACAACGCCGTCTCCCAGTTTAGCTTTAAACTGGTCGCCGAGATCGCGAAGGCCGTTCATGTCGATACCGTCAAGCCGGGCAGCAAGCAGTTTTACGCCTTTGATCTCTGTCACCTGATCCATAACATCTCCGGCAGCTTCCTGCGCCATTTTGCTCTTCAGGCTTTCTACTTCTCCGTGAAGTGCTTTATTCTCTGCCATCAGATGGGTGATCTTGTCTGCCAGATTCTCCGGAGTTGCTTTCACAAGATGCGCTGCATTCTTTAATGTTTCTTCGATCTGTGCGTAATACTTCATCAGTCCGTCGGAAGTCAGGGCTTCGATACGGCGGACACCTGCAGCTACGCCGGTCTCGGAGATGATCTTAAACGCCATGATCTCAGAGGTGTTCTTCACATGAGTACCTCCGCAGAATTCTATCGAGAAGTCGCTCATATTTACTACGCGTACGATATCGCCGTACTTCTCTCCGAAGAGTGCCTGTGCCCCCGTTTTCTTCGCCTCTTCCATCGGCATATTCTTCACGATGACATCAAGTCCTTTTGAAATCTGTTCGTTAACGATATCTTCTACTTTCTTAAGTTCTTCTGCTGTCATCGCCGAGAAATGAGTAAAATCGAATCTCAGTCTGTCTTCATTTACACTGGAACCTGCCTGCTCGACATGTGTGCCGAGTACGGTGCGCAGTGCTTTCTGGAGAAGATGTGTCGCGCTGTGGTTCCTTGCGGAGAGAGCACGTTTCTTTGCGTCTACTTCAAGTGTTACTTTATCTCCTGATTTGATCATGCCTTTTGTCATGACACCGATATGACCGATCTTACCACCCAGAAGTTTTACAGTATCTTCTACTCTGAACTCACCCTCTACAGTGCGGATATATCCTGTGTCAGCTTCCTGACCGCCGCTCGTGGCATAAAACGGTGTCTCCTGTACGAAGATCGTACCTTTCTGGCCCTCGGAAAGCGCCTCGACTATCTCATCTTCTGTTGTGAGCACCGTCACATCGGATTCGTATGTCAGATTGTCATAGCCGACAAATGTGCTTGTTACGCTCGGATCGATAGACTCGTATACCGTTACATCTGCACCCATGTAGTTTGTCACTTCGCGGGCGTCACGCGCTTTCTTTCTCTGGATCTCCATGCATGCATGGAATCCTTCTTCATCCACATCCAGGTCTTTCTCTTCCAGGATCTCTTTTGTCAGATCCAGAGGAAATCCGTATGTGTCATAGAGACGGAATGCATCTTCACCGTTCAGAGTCTTTATGCTTTTCGCTTCCATATCAGCTATCATATCTGACAAGATTCCGAGCCCCTGATCGATCGTCTTGTTAAACTGTTCTTCTTCTTTGGAGATGACTTTGAGAATAAACTCTCTCTTCTCCTCCAGTTCCGGATATCCGTCTTTCGAACCTGCGATCACACTCTCGGCCAGCTCCGGCAGGAAACCCTTGTGTATACCGAGCAGCCTTCCGTGGCGGCATGCCCTTCTCAGAAGACGGCGGAGCACATAGCCGCGTCCTTCGTTGGACGGCATGATTCCGTCAGAGATCATAAATGTTACGGAACGGATGTGGTCTGTGATAACACGGATAGACACATCATCTTTATACTCTTTTCCGTACTCTTTTTCTGCAAGACGGCAGACATGATCTCTCAGAGCCTTGATCGTATCAACATCGAAGATGGAGTCTACATCCTGTACGACACTTGCGAGACGCTCAAGTCCCATTCCGGTATCGATATTTTTCTGCTCCAGCTCGGAGTAGTGCCCCTCACCGTCATTGTCAAACTGGGTGAACACGTCATTCCAGATCTCCATATAGCGGTCACAGTCACAGCCTACCGTACAGTCCGGTTTGCCGCATCCATATTTCTCGCCCCTGTCATAGTATACTTCCGAACATGGACCGCACGGACCCGAGCCATGCTCCCAGAAGTTATCTTCTTTTCCAAATTTGAAGATCCTCTCCGCCGGGATACCCATTTTCTTATTCCAGATTTCAAACGCCTCGTCGTCGTCCACATAGACAGACGGATACAGACGGTCAGGGTCCAGTCCCACTACATCCGTCAGAAATTCCCATGTCCACTGGATAGCCTCTTCTTTAAAGTAGTCTCCGAAGGAGAAGTTCCCAAGCATCTCAAAGAACGTGCCATGACGGGCAGTCTTTCCGACATTCTCGATATCTCCTGTGCGGATACACTTCTGGCAGGTAGTGACCCGTTTTCTCGGCGGGATCTCCTGTCCTGTAAAATATGGTTTTAAAGGTGCCATACCTGAATTGATGAGCAGTAAGCTCTTGTCATTGTGAGGCACCAGAGAAAAGCTCTTCATGGCAAGATGTCCCTTGCTCTCAAAGAACTCCAGAAACATTTTTCTCAGCTCGTTTACTCCATATGGCTGCATGACTATAATCCTCCTCTTTCGCTCAAAAAGCCTGTTTTATAATATATCACAGCAGGATATATTTGTAAAGATTTGTAAAGCGGACGCCTGTTTAAGCGTCCGCTCTGCCATTAACGTTATTATTTACATCTGGATTTATCTGTGCATTGAGAAAGAATCTTCGTCATAATTGCTCAGATTTTTGTAAATACCTCTGTCATCTGCCTCTTTGATCAGGGCATCTCTGGATTTCTTCGCCATCATCTGATCTTTGAAAGAGCTCGGTCCGCCGACACATCCGCCGTCACACGCCATACCTTCGATGAAGTCTTCCGGCAGTCTTCCCACTTTCATGAGCAGGAGTGCCTTCTTACATTCTGCTGCTCCGTTTGCCTTGTATACTTTTACATCGATATCGTTGCCTGACTCTTTCAGGCTCTGCTGGACTGCTGCTGCAACACCGCCTGAATTTCCGAATCTCTTTCCAAATACAGAAGCTTCCTGATATGTATTTTCTACCGGCTCTAAAGCCACGCCCTTTGCACGCATCATCGCACGGATTTCGCTGTATGTCATGGCATAATCTGCGTTGCCTTCGATTTTCTGGTCAACGATCTCTGATTTCTTTGCCAGACAGGGACCGATAAATACGGTCACAGCTTCCGGGTCTTTTGCCTTGATCATACGTGAGACACCGCACATCGGAGATACTGTCGTAGAAACTGCATCGTTCAGCTCCGGATAATGTTTGCGGACCATATTGACAAATCCCGGACAGCAGGAAGTAACTTCCTTCTTGCCTTCCTGATATGCTTCACGCCACTCTTCCGCCTCGTATTTTGCAGTCAGGTCACCGCCCAGGCCCACTTCAACAAACTCCGTAAAGCCAAGCTCTTTCATGGCTTTTCTCCAGCTTGCCATGGTAATGTCCGGACCAAACTGGCCTTCAGTTGCAGGTGCGAGCATTGCATACACATGTTTTCCTGCATTGATAGCATTGATAACATCGACGATCCATGTCTTGGATCCGATCGCGCCAAACGGACAGCTGTGGATACATTTTCCGCAGCGGATACATTTTTCTTCATCGATCACGGAAATACCATACTCATCATAGGAAATTGCGTCTACAGGGCAGCTGAACTTACAGGGCCTCTGCAGATGGGCAATGGCATTATACGGACAGGCATCAGCACATTTTCCGCATTCTTTACATTTGGACGGATCAATATGCGAACGGTGGCGTCCTGCCTCGATCGCACCGAACTTACAAGCATTGATACATGCTTTTCCAAGGCAATTCTGGCAGTTTTCTGTCACTGTATAACTTGAGATCGGGCAGTCCTCACATGCCGAGCTGATGACCTGAATAATATTACCGTCATCCTCTGTCCCCGGCGCTTTACCTTCCGCAAGACGTACTCTCTGGCGGATGATCTCTCTTTCTTTGTAAATACAGCAGCGGAACTGCGGTGTCGGTCCCGGGATCAGCTTAAACGGGATATCATCCTTGCGCTCTTCCAGTTCTCCGGCAAAAGCCAGACGCGCAACCTCTTCCAAAACTGCATGTTTGATTTTGATTACATTTGCATCTGCGTACCTCAAAACTCTTTTCCTCCATAACGATAATCTTTTTCAGTTACAAAGTACGGTAACCCCTTACTTTCCTTTCACTAATATATCATGTAGAGCCGATTTTTCATAGTGATTTTTTTAACAAGCCTGTACTAATTGAGATACAATCGTGTTACAGTTCACATGAGGGTGGCGGACAGGTGCAAACTGCCTCTGCTGATATTCAGCCGGCAAACAGTTCCTGCGCATATCGGACAGACTGCATTGCATCTTTGCCGTAAAAGTCGGCCCCTATCATATCGGCATATTCCTGATTAAGTACAGCTCCTCCGACCATCACCTTACATTG
>DYCJ01000046.1:4726-14115 GCA_019418195.1 Clostridiales bacterium
CTTCCATACTCACGACAGTAGTCGTCATCAGTGCACTGAGCCCTACCAGCTTCACATTCTTATCAAGCACCATATCTACGATCTGTTCCGGAGCAACATCTTTGCCCAGATCGATCACGTCAAAGCTGTAATTCTCAAGAAGTACTTTCACGATATTTTTTCCGATATCATGGATATCACCTTTTACGGTGGCAAGGATAATTGTTCCGATCTTTTCCTGCACTTCTCCGCTTTTATCCATTTTATCTTTCAGGATCGCGAAAGCGCTTTTGGCCGCCTCGGCACTCATAAGAAGCTGCGGGAGAAAGAGCGTCCCCGCTTCAAATCCGTCACCCACATGGTTCAACGCCGGAATGAGTTCCGTATTAATGATCCCGAGCGGCTCCTGTGTCTCAGAGAGTTCTGCCGTGATCAGGGCAGCGTCTTCCTTAAGTCCTTTTTCGATAGATTCTCTCAGACTGACTGCTGTTTTCCTTCCGTTTTCGGAAGGCGCAGCATTAGCCGTCTGTACATTACTGTAATGATCGATATATGACTCACAGTTTGCATCCAGTCCCATCAAAGCATGATATGCATACCATGCTTTCATCATGTCCTCTGATGACGGGTTGATGATTCCCGCACTCAGCCCGTTCATCATTGCCATTGTATAGAACGCAGCGTTTACAACGGGGCGGGCAGGAAGACCGAAAGAGATATTAGATACTCCGAGCACTGTATTGACATTCAGATCGTCCCTCAGGCGGCGGAGCGTCTCGAGAGTTACTTTTGCTCCGTCAGGTTCCGAACTTATCGTCATGGCCAATGCATCGATCACGATATCCTTTTTCTTAATTCCGTATTTTGCCGCTTCGGAGATGATCCGTTCAGCGATACGGACACGCCCTTCTGCATCTCCGGGGATCCCCGCTTCATCCAGTGTCAGCCCAATGACAACGCCCCCGTATTTCCGGATCAGGGGAAAGACCTTATCCATGGATTCCTGCTTCCCGCTGACGGAATTGACCATCGCCTTACCATTATAGATTCGCAGCGCCGCCTCCATTGCAGCAGCATCCACCGTATCGATCTGAAGAGGCAGATTAACGACACTCTGCAGTGCCTGCACGGTTTCTTTCATCATAGCTATTTCATCAATATCAGGCAGTCCTACATTAACATCAAGGATATGGGCTCCGTTGTCCTGCTGGGCAATCCCCTCACGCAGGATGTACTCAAGGTCATGATCTTTCAGCGCCTGTTTGAATTTTTTCTTTCCGGTCGGATTGATTCGTTCTCCAATGATCTTTGAACCTTTTCCGAGAAAGACGCTCTGACCGTAGGAAGATACGATCGTATCGTTTTTTTCGGATGGCGGAATGATGTCCAGCCTTCTGCAGAAGTTTGTCATAGCCTGTATATGATCCGGAGTAGTCCCGCAGCACCCGCCGATCACACATGCCCCCATTGAAACGATCTTCCCCATATATCCGGCAAATTCTCCCGGTGACACATCATAGTAAGTATGTCCGTCTCTTTGCTTCGGGAGGCCGGCATTCGGTTTAACGATCACGGGAAGAGAAGAATATTTTATATACTCTTCAACCACCGGAAGCATCTGTTCAGGTCCCATCCCGCAGTTAATGCCCAGAGCATCTACCCTGAGTCCTTCAAGAAGAGCGATAACAGAAGGAACATCCGCACCAGTAAGCAGTTTCCTGCGTTCATCGAAGATGGCAGTAGCAAATACTGGAAGTGAAGTATTCTCTTTTGCCGCCAGGACAGCTGCTTTCAACTCATAGGTATCACTCATGGTCTCTATATGGATCAGGTCGGCCCCGGCCTCTTCTCCCCAGACCATCACTTCCCTGAAAGCCTCGTAAGCGGTTTCAAAATCCAGGTCACCCATAGGTTTTAACAGTTTCCCTGTGGGTCCGATGTCAAGAGCTGTATATACGGTGCGTTTTCTGCCTGATATGCCGGAATGGCCAGATGATATTGTATCGGCTTCATCAGCAGCTTTCTTAGCTAGATCCACAGCTGTTTTTACAATATCCTCAAGAGAGCACCCTTCTGCATGAAATTTCAGCGCATTGGCCCCGAATGTATTAGTGAGCACAATGTCGCTTCCGGCTTCAATATATCTTTTATGTATTTCTTTGATCACTTCCGGCCGGGATATATTCCATGTTTCCGGGAGTTCTCCCGGAGCCAGCCCTTTTTCCTGCAGAAGTGTTCCCATTCCCCCGTCAAAGAAAAGTAATTCTTTACCTAATCTGTCTGTGATCATATGTAGTCCTTTCTCATCTTGTCATAAATTTGTATATTTGAGTTGAATTTCAACGTTCTATCTACGGTACTCGCAATCGGTCTTATCACACGCCTCGCATCCTGCAACGGGACATCTCTCTTTAGCCGGACTTATTCCGATCAGGGCAGTAACAGATTTGGATGGAGTCATCATATAACTGTCCGTCATTGTAAGTCCGATCGTTTTTGCACAGTCCAGAATCTGCATAAGTTGTTTTTGGTAATGAATATCAAAATCTCCGTATCCCGGACTGAAACGCGGTCTGAGATAGAGCCCGTCTTTTTCCAGCTCCTCTCCGAGCTCCGTCTGTTTTTCATCGCAGAATTCTTCGAGGAGTGTGGCCGCACATGCCTGCTGGATCACGGCACGGCTCATATCTGTCAGCGAAGTCCTCCGGATCAGCTGATCCACCCCCGCGCCGAGAGTCGCACCGAAAAGTACGGCTTTTATACAGCCTTTCAGATTCCTCGAAAGGCTGCGGCTCTCGATTGAAATATTTCCTATCATTATCCTGCCGTCCGTAATCTGTTCTATATCAAAAATGCGGCAGATGGATTTGGGCCCCGATGCATTTTCCACATCAGAAAATGCGTCTTTGATCATCATACGGGTCCTCTCATCTGCCGTATTTCTTCCATATCCCAGATAACGGACGGCTTCCTTCATCCGTCTGTCTGTCATTTAAATCTCCTAAGCCTTAATGATATCTGATAAATTGCCTATGATCGCCGCAGCTACATCGGGTCTGTTCATCGAATAAATATGTATGTTTTTTACACCATTGGCGAGCAGATCGATGATCTGATCCGTTGCATATGCGATTCCTGCCTGTTTCATAGCTGCCGGTGAACTGCCGAATCGATCCAGAATCGCCAGAAACCGGCGCGGAAAGACTGTACCTGAGAGTTCCTGGCTCTTCTTCATCTGGGCAGCGCTTGTGATCGGCATGATACCCGGAAGAACGGGAACAGTGATTCCTGCCTCTCTGATCCTGTAAAGAAAATTATAATGGATATCATTATCAAAAAACATCTGAGTCGTAAGGAAGTCTACCCCGCTGTCGACTTTCTGCTTCAGATAACGGATATCATCTGTCTTGTGCTCATTCTCTACATGCCCCTCGGGATAACACGCGGCCCCGACACAGAAGTCACCATGCTTTCTGATCTCTTCTACGAGTTCATAAGCATATCTGAACCGGTCTGTATCCGGGAATGTCAGACCTTCAGGGATATCCCCGCGCAGCGCAAGAATATTTTCGATACCGAGTTCTTTGAGCCTGCCGATCACCAGCCTTACTTCCTCCTTTGTCGAGGAGGCGCATGTCAGATGGGCAAGACTTAATAAATGCAGGTCATTTTTGATGTGTGAAGCAATTTTTGCAGTATTTTTACTGGTGCCTCCCCCGGCGCCGTAAGTAACACTGATAAATGCCGGATCCAGTGTGGCAATCTCATCAACAGCATGGATCACCTTATCGTAATCCTCATCTTTTTTGGGCGGAAACACTTCAAAGGATATATGTATCCTGTCTTCATTCAATCTGTCAATTATTTTCATCGGGCCTGAATACTCCTGTTTTCTTATGAAGCCTACTCGCCGATCAGGCTCTTGTAAAGCTCCTCGTACTGCCCTGCCGAGTTCTTCCATGAGAAATCCTGACTCATGGCGCGCTCAATGATCTTGTTCCAGTCGCGTTTTTTATCGTAATAAATTCTTTCTGCATAGCGTACTGTATTCAGCATCTCATGTGCATTATAATTGCAGAAGCTGAAGCCTGTACCGGTCTTTTCATATTCATTGTACGGCTCAACCGTATCTTTAAGTCCGCCTGTCTCCCGAACGATCGGGAGTGTTCCATAGCGAAGGCTCATAAGCTGGCTCAGTCCGCATGGTTCAAAGAGTGAAGGCATCAGGAATGTGTCGCATGACGCATAGATCCTGTGTGAAAGTTCGTCGGAATAATAAATATTCGCCGAAACACGGCCGGAATACTTCCATGCAAAGTGGCGGAACATGTTTTCATATTTTACATCGCCTGTACCGAGCACCACGATCTGTACTGCGTCCTGGCACAGCTCATCCATAATATAGTCGACCAGATCGAATCCTTTCTGATCTGTCAGGCGGGATACCATACCGATCATCATTACTTTCGGATCTTTCTCCAGTCCGAGTTCTTCCTGAAGAGAAATCTTGTTGAGCGGTTTGTTCTTTCTGAAATCATCGATCGTAAAGTTCTTTGCGATACGGTTGTCAGTCGCGGGATTCCAGTCGTCGTAATCAAGTCCGTTCACGATACCGCACAGATCACCGGATCTGGCAGACATGAGCCCGTCAAGTCCTTCTCCGTAGAACGGAGTTTTGATCTCCTCTGCATAACTGTTGCTGACTGTCGTTACTTTATCAGCATATACAATGCCTCCTTTTAACAGGTTGGCATCTTTGTACGCTTCCATCTTATCCGGTACAAAGTAATACTCCGGGAGTCCTGTGATACCTCTGACCGTCTTTGTATCCCATACCCCCTGGAACTTCAGGTTATGTATCGTCATGATCGTCTTGATCCCGCGGTAATATTCTCCCAGATATCTGAAGTTATCAAGATAAACAGGGATCAGTCCTGTCTGCCAGTCGTGACAGTGGATGAGATCAGGCCTGAATCCGATCACAGGCAGTATACTCAGGACAGCTTTTGAGAAGAAAGCAAATTTCTCGATCCCCCACTTCGGATCGCCGTCGTACGGTGCAAATCCGCTGAAATAATGTTCATTATCAATAAAGTAGAACGTAATGTCATTGAGTACGGTCTTCAGTACGCCAACATACTGATCCTGGCCTGCTATATCCATGTAGAAATGTGTAACATATTCCATCCGGTCTTTCCATTCCTGTTTCATACAGGTATATTTAGGCATTACTACACGGACATCATACTTCGATTTGTCAAATTCTTTCGGGAGCGAGCCGACAACATCGGCAAGTCCTCCTGTCTTGATAAACGGGACACACTCTGATGCAGCAAACAAAATGTTCTTCATATTACGATCCTCCATTTTCTGCCTTTCCTCGCCGCAAAAGGCATCTTATCACTTGCTATTATACCCCATTCCCCGCATATTGCAAAGGATTTTATCAGCTTTTGTGACGATATTCCAGCTGGATCGTATCTGCGATCAGTGCAATGAATTCGGAGTTCGTCGGTTTTCCCTTTCCTGTGCTTACCGTATAGCCGAACAGTTCGTCCAGTGTGTCAAGTTTCCCTCTGCTCCAGGCTACCTCGATGGCATGCCGTATGGCCCGTTCCACACGGCTGGAAGTTGTCTGATACTTTTTTGCCACCGTAGGATAGAGTATCTTTGTTATTGCATTTAAGACGTCCATGTCATTTACTGCCATTATAATGGCGTCACGCAGATAATGGTATCCTTTGATATGAGCGGGGATTCCTATCTCATGGAGCATATTTGTGACACGGCTCTCCAGATTCTCTGTTTTCAGAGTATTATCTGTCGTAATATCGTCATTCTTCCTTTCCGTATTTCTTGACAGATTTCTTATGGATTTTATCCGTTCAAGCAGCATCCTGTTGTTGAACGGTTTCATAATATAGTAATTTGCGCCTTTGTCAAATGCGTCTTCTGTGATCTTTTCCTGGCCGACCGCTGTGATCACAATGAAATACGGATGTTTACTGACAGAGTTGTCCTGTCCCACTTTCTCCATGACGGTCAGTCCGTCCATTTTCGGCATGATCAGATCGAGAAGAACAACATCCGGTTTCCTGTCCTTGATGATCTGACACATTTCCTCGCCGTTTTTGGCCTTTCCGACCAGATCCAGCTCTTTGTCCGTGCTGATGATTTCGTCAAGAACATCCAGTATTTTCTGGTTATCATCAGCGATGGCCACACGCAAATGCTCCATTTTCTCCTCTCCTTTAGAACTGAGCACCTTCCTTAAAACGCCACTCGCTTATTATATCCGCGTGAAAATGCAGAATCAAGAATATTTTGTAGCACTAATTCGACACTATTTTCGACGAGTCAGACGATTCGACCTGGTTCAGCATATTTTCAATAAATATGCCATATCCCATTGTCGAATCCTGCACGAACACATGTGTCACCGCTCCGATAAGCTTCCCGTTCTGTATGATCGGGCTCCCGCTCATTCCCTGGATGATACCTCCTGTTTTTTCTAGCAATTCCGGATCTGTAACCTGTATCACGAGTCCTTTATTGATCTCGGATGATGTCATGTCGATATCTGTCACCCTGATATCATATTCTTTTATCTCATTGTCGATATAACAGCGGATTTTAGCATCCCCGATTTCAATCTCCTCTTTTGATGCCGTTTCGATGGGAATCTGCTCATCAAAAAGATCATCGATCTTATCAATCGTTCCGTAAATTCCGGCTTCGGTATTTTTGTCGATGGTGCCAAGAATATTATATTTATTATATATGATGATTCCTTCCATTGTTCCCGGCGAACCGCTGTAACCTTTTGTAATATCCTGTATGCTCGTCCGGTACACCCTCCCATTATCAATCGTCATGAGCATGTTAGTGTCCGTGTCGCTGATCCCGTGTCCGAGAGCTCCGAATCTGCTCTGCTCCGTCAGAAACGTGATCGTGCCCAGCCCCTGTACATTGTCGCGAACCCAGATTCCCAGTTTATATTCTCCCGTTTCGCATTCAATAGGGCTGATCGTCCTGTCCAGCATATCTTCACCCCTGCGCAGTGTGAGGACAACATCGCCGCCGTCGATCTGGCCGACCGCGCTAAGAAGGTCTGCCTTTCCCGAGATTTCATGATGGTTTACAGCAGTAATGTAATCACCGGATTTAACTACATCCTCTGCAGGCTCGTAATCCTTTCCGTCGATTCCCTCGATCTTCTCTGTATTTAACACCAAGACACCGTCTGTTTCCATGTAAATACCCACGGGCATTCCTCCGAGGAGGACTGTATCATTCCCGGCTGATGATGTGCTTGCCTCTGTCTGCCAGAGAGCCTTTTCTTCCTGCAATGTCTGTATTTGATTCCATACAACAACGCCGGAAAGAAACAGAAAAGCCCAAAGTACCTTTTGGCACTTCCGGTGATTCCGGCTTAATGCCATATTTTCACATCCTTTCCTGACCTGATGTATATGCAAAGCGCCTCTGCATACCTGATCGCGCAATACTTCGCTCAGCTCACGGCATAAATCAGACGTATCGCGCAAATCGCAAAAAAAGAAACGGATACTCATTGCGTATCCGTTTCTATTATGTGTGTTTTTTTCTGTTTTCACACTGGTATTATCTTTCACCCATTGCCAGTTCTTTCATTTCCTTTGCACTTTTCAAAATGGAGTCTGTTACTTTTGACCCTCCAAGTATCCGGGCCAGTTCTCTTACGGAAGAATCCTGATCCAGGCGTTCGATCCTTGTTTTTACAGAATTTTGTTCTGCATTTTTTTCGATCAAAAAGTGGACATCGGCGGCAGCAGCGATCTGTGGCAGATGAGTGATACAGATAACCTGGCGGCTCTTACCGATCAGGTGAAGCTTTTCTCCGACTTTATCAGCCGTAATGCCGGATATTCCTGCATCAATCTCATCGAAGATCAATGTGGGCGTATCTTCCTCATCGGCAAGCACCGTCTTGATCGCGAGCATGATTCTGGAGAGTTCACCGCCTGATGCAATATCCGCCAGCGGCCGGAGTGGTTCTCCCGGATTCAGTGCAATATAGAATTCAGCCTCATCCCGTCCGTTTGCACTGCATCGGCCGGTATCTACAAGACGGATTTCAAGTCTCGTGTCCATGAAATTCAATTCCTGCATCTGCTTTTTGATTTCTTCAGAAAAGATACCGGCATACTGTGCACGTATCTCATGAAGAGTTTCCGACACTTCATCTGCCTCTGCCTTCGCTTCCTCTAATTTTCTTTCCAGCTCCTGCATAAAAGCGTCATAATCATTCAGCTCTTCTATTCTCTGTTTTTTTCTCTCGCAGTATGCAAGGATATCACTTACTGTTTTACCATATTTTGCTTTCAGATGATTGATCAGGTTCAGTCTTTCTTCGGCCTCACTGAACTCTTCTTCGGAGAATTCAAAGCTTTTGGCATATTCGGAGAGTTCCCGGTTAAAATCATTGAGAAGGCTGTCTGCATCCAAAAGCTGGCTGTAAAGCTGCGAGGCGCTGTCATCAAAGTCCGAGATTTCCTGAAAGGCCCGGATTGCCCGGCTTAAGCAGTCGCTGGCATTTGCAGATGAGTCCTCAGATGTATACTGATAGGTCCCGGCAATGGCTTCCGTAACTTTCCTGCTCTCGGTCATCCGGCGGTAAAGCTGTTCCAGCTCGTCATCTTCTCCTTCTGTCAGAGCGGCTTCTTCGATCTCATTCACCTCAAACTCAGCAAGGGAAAGCTCCCTTCTTTTACTCTCATCATCAAGAGATGCCTCTTCCATCTGTCTTTTGATCTCCTGATAAGTATGATAGGATTCTGTCATACGTTCTTTTACAGGAGCTGCCTCTTCTCCCGAAAACAGATCTAAAAGTGCAAGATGATTTTTTCGGTTCAGGAGAGTCTGGTTGTCATGCTGCCCGTGAATATCGATCAGAAGGGAAGCCGCTTCTCTGAGTGTTCCCATGCTGACAGTTTCTCCGTTGATCCTGCTGATACTTCGTCCTTCCATGAGCCTGCGGCTCAGAGTGATCATATCATCCTCCGGGACGATGTCCAACGACTTTAATTTATCCCGGATTCTGCCATCCTCGACCGTAAATGTAAGTTCGACAAGACCGCTTGATGCTCCGTTCCTGAGCATGTCCGCACTATATCTTCCGCCAAGTGCCAGACCGACCGATCCCATAAGGATAGATTTGCCGGCTCCGGTCTCCCCGGTGAGTATGTTCAGGCCCGGACCGAAATCCACTTCTGTCTCATCGATCAATGCGAGATTTTTTACATGAAGATTCTGTAGCATAATTTATTCCTGTACTCCTTTTGAAACGATCCTGCGGATCTTCTCCATAACAATTGATGTATCTTCTGCCGTACGTATCGCGCACATGATCGTATCATCCCCTGCGATGC
>DYCJ01000047.1 GCA_019418195.1 Clostridiales bacterium
TTATAGTATTATCATAAGGGATCAGATCGGGCGGATGCGGCTTACCGAAACTGGTTCCTTATCTGTTATAAGAGGTTATAGCAGGCAAACCACATTTCAGGCGGAGAGCGGAGATAGTATGAAGAGCAGGATTGTAAGGCCGGTCAACCGGCGCGGACAGGCGAACAGGAAAAAGAAAAAGAGCAGAGTATCCGGAGAAACACAGCCGATGCGCCCGGTGGGACAGAATATCAGGCGGAACAGTCTCTCTGATACACAGCCGATTTCCCCGGTAAATGTTCGTGCATCAGGCGCTTATACAACGGGCGGCCGGCCGGGATACGGTACATATCGGAATGCCTACAGGCAGACGATCGAGCGCAGGCGTCAGATCCTGCGTACGCCGAAGCCTCAGGAGGGAAACAGAGATGTACGTTCCGGTGCAAAGGTAAAGAGGAGTGGCGTCAGCAGCCTGATGGCGAGGCGGAAGAGCAAGGCGGGAACGCAGGAGACGTATTTTGATTTTGACCTGCTGCTTGTCATCATATTTCTTATGTGCTTCGGACTCGTAATGCTCTACAGTACGAGTGCATATGAGGCGGAAGCTGACTTTGGAAATGATCTGTATTATTTTACAAGACAGGCTCTGATCGCAGGCGCAGGCTTTGTGGTGATGTTTGTTGTCTCCAAAATTGATTATCACATTTATGGGGCGTTCGCATTTGAAATCTATATATTTGCCATGTTCATGATGGCGCTTGTGCAGACGCCTCTCGGTCTGACGCTGAACGGGGCAAGGCGGTGGATCCGCCTTCCGGGAAACCAGACTCTGCAGCCCGCTGAGATCACCAAGATCGCGGTGATCCTGTTCATTGCATATGAGCTGTGCCGTCTCGGGAAGAAAGCATATACGCTCAAAGGGATGATGCGGGTCGTTGCATTTGGCGCTGTCGCATCCGGCGGTGTTTTGTTCCTGACAGATAACCTGAGTACAGCGATCATAGTAATGGCGATCACCTGCATCCTTATTTTTGTGATCCATCCGAAGACAAAACCTTTTGTTATGATCATTATGGCCGGGGCTTTGATCGCGGCTGTCGGGATTATTGTTTTATCTGTCATGATCGCCAATACAGATGCGGCTGGCAGTGACAATTTCAGGCTTCAGCGAATCATATCATGGCTGAACCCGGAGGCGACGGCTGCCACCGGAAGTTATCAGGTCATGCAGGGACTGTATGCCATCGGAAGCGGCGGACTGTTCGGCAAAGGCCTGGGCAACAGTACACAGAAGCTTGGAGTGATCCCTGAGGCGCAGAATGATATGATCCTGGTGGTCATCTGTGAAGAGCTCGGAGTGTTCGGTGCGCTCCTGATCCTCATCCTGTTTGGTGTCCTGCTTTACCGGCTGATGTTTATAGCAAAGAATGCTCCGGATCTGTACGGATCATTGATCGCCACTGGCATATTTGCACATATTGCCCTTCAGGTAATCCTCAATATCGCGGTTGTCACTGGCATGCTCCCTACAACAGGTATCACGCTGCCTTTTATCAGCTACGGAGGTACGGCAATCCTGTTCCTGATGGCGGAGATGGGAGTAGCCCTTGGTATTTCACGAAGGATCAGGCTGGAAGGATGAGCGGCGGAATATCAGTTCAGCCGCGCCATTCGCAAAGCCGCACTAACGTGTTTACTGCGGCTGCGCCGCTTCTTTGCTCATATACAGAAAATTCACATTGTGGCTCTTCCTTTCTGTGGAAATGTATGGTATAGTTATATGTGGTATTGAAAACTACATGTAATGGCAACTTTGAATATACATTACGGTTCGGGAGGTATTGCTGTGAATTACAAGATTATTGTGGACAGCTGCGGGGAGCTGACCTATAAAATGAAAAAAAGCGGGGTATATGAGACAGCTTCACTCAGCATGGAGGTGGACGGCGATATTATCGTAGATGATGAAACTTTTGACCAGGCGGATTTTCTGCGCCGTGTGGCAGCCAGCCCGGAATGTCCGAAGTCATCCTGTCCGTCGCCGGAAAGATATATGGAACTGTATGAGGGCAGTGAAGAGAGAGTTTATGCGGTTACCCTCTCTTCGGAACTGAGCGGCTCTTACAACAGTGCGGAGCTTGGGAGAAAGCTCTGGATCGAGGAGCATGGGAGCGGCAAGCAGATTTATGTCTTTAACTCCCGTTCTGCTTCGGTGGGAGAGACGCTGATCGGACTCAAAATACAGGAATGTGAGGAAGCCGGCATGGAATTTGAGCAGACTGTCAGCACTGTGGAGAAATATATCGAAAGCCAGCACACGTATTTTGTCCTCGAGAATCTTGATACGCTTCGGAAGAACGGACGTCTTACCGGTATCAAATCATTTGTTGCAAGTGCGCTGAACATTAAACCGGTTATGGGGTCCACCCCGGAGGGGACGATCTGTCAGCTCGGGCAGGCGCGAGGGATGAAGAGGGCACTTGCAAAGATGGTCGATCAGATTGCCAGGGAGGGAAAGGCGACAAAAGATAAGATCCTGGCAATTTCTCATTGTAATTGTCCGGAGCGTGCACGGGAAGTGGAGCGCATACTTCTTGACAAGATCCATGTGAAAGCCAGCTTCATCGTAGATACAGCCGGAATCAGTACGATGTATGCAAATGACGGCGGAATAATTGTTGTACTCTGAGCCTGATTGTGGTAAACTGGGGTCAGTGCTTACTGAACAGCCATTAGTGAAAGGAGCCGTATGAAATGAGTCAGGAAAAGGTTGACAGATATAAACAGGAAAAAGCAAACAGAAAAAAGATCATGCGTAAGCAGAAAGTCATGAATATCGTGAGGAAGAGCGTGCTCACGCTGGCAGCGCTGGCCCTCGTGGCATGGCTTGGGTATTCGGCGTATGATATCTATGACTCCGGGAAGGAGAGAGTGGTCGCGGAAGTGAACTATGATGCGGTCACGAATTACCTGAATGGTCTTTCTGCTGATGAGACAACAGAGTAGAAAAATTACACCATATTAGCAAAACACAACATGTAGATGATGAGGAATCACACATCATCTACATGTTCTTTTTTTGCTCTGAAACAGCACTTTTTGGCGGTCTGTTATGTCTGCCGGACATACAAAAAAATCAAAAAGGGGGTTGAAAAAGGGGGGCTGGTGGTTTAGAATGGTGTCAAGTGGTAAAGAGTGGTGGCTAGTGGTACAAAGTGGGGAGCGATGTGGGGGCTCACAATAAGAGAAAGGATTCCAGATGTTATTAGGAGAGTTTAACCATAGCATTGATGAAAAGGGAAGACTCATCATCCCGGCAAAGCTAAGGGATGACCTGGGTGACAGTTTTGTCATCTGTAACGGACTGGAAGGCTGCCTCTTTGTATACTCTCAGGAAGAATGGAATAAGTTCGTCGCTGAGCTTGAAACCTTACCACGTATGAACAAGGATGCCAGAATCTTTAAACGTTATTTCTTTGGCAGTGCATCTGAGGGCAGTTTCGACAAGCAGGGGAGAGTTCTTGTCCCGCCGTCGCTCAGGAAAGCAGCACATCTTGAGAAAGACGTTGTCCTGGTGGGAGTCCAGGATCGTGTTGAGATCTGGGACAAGGCTCTCTGGGAAGAGCGCAGCCAGGTGAGTGAAGAAGACCTGGATGCTATCGCAGAACGCATGGAATCCATAGGAATCAGAATCTGACTTAGGAGGAGATCATGGCATTCAAACACACATCCGTCCTTCTGAAAGAGACAGTGGACGGGCTTAATGTCAGACCGGACGGCACTTATGTGGACGCCACATTAGGGGGCGGCGGACATGCATTTGAGGTGTGCAGCCGGTTGAGTGACAAGGGGAGATTTATAGGAATAGACCAGGACGCTGACGCCATAGAAGCGGCGGGAAAGCGGCTGGAAGGCTTCGGGGAGAAGGTCACGATAATACGGAGCAATTACCGTGATATGAAGCCGCGGCTCCACGAGCTGGGGATTGACAAGGTCGACGGGATCGTTATTGATCTGGGAGTTTCTTCTTATCAGCTGGATACAGCCGAGAGGGGGTTCTCATACCGGGTGGATGCACCGCTTGATATGAGGATGGACCAGCGACAGAGGATGACGGCGCGGGATATTGTCAATGATTACAGTGAATCGGAGCTCTATCGCGTGATCCGGGATTACGGAGAAGACAAGTTTGCAAAGAATATTGCAAAGCACATTGTTGCAGAACGCGAAAAAGCGCCGATCGAGACAACGGAACAGCTGAATGAGATCATACGGCACGCCATACCGATGAAGATCAGAAAGATGTCAGGGCATCCGTCGAAGCGGACGTTTCAGGCGATCAGGATTGAACTGAATCATGAGCTGGATGTGTTAAGAGATTCGCTGGATGATATGATCGACATGCTGAATCCAGGGGGACGGATCTGCATTATTACATTTCATTCACTGGAGGACAGGATCGTGAAGAGTGCATTTCGAAAGAATGAAAATCCATGTACCTGTCCGAGCCATTTTCCTGTATGCGTTTGCGGAAAGGTCTCACAAGGGAAAGTGGTGACAAGGAAACCAATCCTTCCCACTGAGGAAGAAATGGAGTCCAACAGTCGTTCAAAGAGCGCGAAGCTTAGGATATTTGAACGTGCATAAGTAACAGGGAGTAGTTAAGATATACGTTCTGGCAGGAAGGGGAGAGCCGGTCGGAACAAAACAAAGAAAGGGGCAGTTCGCTATGGCAGCAGGGTATCGCACATATAATTACAGAAGGGCTGATCGCGGAAGCAGGGATCAGAGAACGTTTTATGTGTATGGAAATACCGTGCGCCAGGCGGAGCCTGTTCCGGAGAGAATGCCGAAAGCACGGCCGGCACAGCCTAAAAGGGCGAGCCGCCAGGTAGCAAGAAACAGAAACAGGGCAATGAGCATCAGCCCGGCATATGCTGTATTTCTTACGATTGCGGCAGTTTGCGCAGTCCTTGTATGTGTGCTCTATCTGAATCTGCAGGCGGATGTTGTGAGCAGATCCGAACATGTCACAGCTCTGCAGGAGGAGCTTGCTGATCTTACAGAAGCAAACGATACAAGATATAATGCTGCGGCAGATTCAGTTGATCTGAAAACGGTGCGTGACAAGGCGATGAATCAAATGGGAATGGTTTATGAATCTGAGGGTACTGTTGTAGAATATGACAGCCCGGCAAGCGATTATGTAAAACAATACAGTGACATTCCGGAGAGCGGAGTGCTCGCGAAATCCAGTGATGCATCCAGATAAGTCGGGATAAATGTCCGGGATGCGGCAGATTATGATAAGGAATTAAGGATATGGCCGGAAGAAAGAAAAAAAGAAAAAACAGGTTTGAATTTTTGACAAGAAAATTCCCCCTGAGAATGCAACGAAAGCTGGTAATGCTATTTATGGCAGTGATACTGGCTTTTGTTGTTCTTATAGGCAGGATTACATGGATCAATGCTACCAGGGGCAGCAGTTATACAAAAGTAGTCCTTGACCAGCAGAATTATGACAGCAGGGTGATCGCCTTTAAGAGAGGCGATATCGTGGACCGCAACGGTACCAAGATGGCGACCAGCGAACGTGTCTATAATGTGATACTCGACGTTGCCGTTATGACGAACAACGGGGAGAGCGATGATTATATTGAACCCACGAAAGAGGTTTTACAGGAGTGTTTCGGTATAAAGGGAAGCGTGGTAGACGATCTGATCGAGGAACGGCCGGACAGCCAGTATGAGATCCTTGCAGAAGGAATTGATTATGAGACGGCACAGAAGTTTAATGAGATTGATGAGGATGATGAAAATTATCCCAATGTCAGGGGGATCTGGCTGGAGGAGGATTATACAAGGAGTTATCCGTATGGGAGTATGGCAAGTGATGTAATTGGTTTTACTTATGACGGAAATGCAGGTGCGATCGGGATCGAGAGTGCCTATAATGATATCCTGAACGGTACAGATGGAAGGGAATACGGATATTTCGATTCGGATTCTTCCCTCGAGCGTACGGTAAAGCCGGCCCGTAACGGAAACACAGTTGTATCGACTATAGATGTGACACTCCAGAATATCGTGGAGAAATGCATTCTTGATTTTAATGAAGAGCACGCGAAGGACGGGGAGCTGGGAAGCAAAAATACAGCGGTTATCATAATGAATCCGAACACCGGAGAAATCCTTGCGGAGGCTTCTTATCCGAATTTTGACCTGAATGATCCCAGAGATCTCTCAATCCTGTATTCGGACGAAGAGTGGGACGCAATGTCAGAGGACGAGCAGGTTGAGGCCATGAATGATCTGTGGCGGAATTTCTGCGTCAGTGATGCTTATGAGCCGGGATCTACGGCAAAACCATTTACGATAGCGGCGGGACTCGAATCCGGAAAACTCAAGGGAGACGAGACTTATTACTGCAGTGGATCAAAAAATGTCCTTGGTACGGATATCAGCTGCGCTCACAAGGACGGGCACGGAACAGAGACGGTACAGGACGCTCTGGCATATTCATGTAATGTGGCGCTGATGGATATGGCTCTTGCTATGGGAGCTGATGATTTTACGAGGTACCAGCACATATTCGGGTTCGGTGAATATACAGGGATTGATCTTCCAGGTGAGGCTGAGACATCAGGTCTGCTCTATAGTGCAGATAATATGACAGATATCGATCTGGCGACGAACTCTTTTGGCCAGAACTTCAATGTAACAATGACGCAGCTTGTATCTGCATTCTGTTCTCTGGTAAACGGCGGTTATTATTATGAACCCCATGTAGTGAAACAGATCCAGGATGAAGATGGCAATGTGATCGAGACAAAGGATCCTGTCCTGCTCAGAAAAACTGTATCTTCTGAAACTTCATCTACAATAAAGCAGTATCTGAAGGCTACTATGGACTATGGTACCGGTCAGAGCGCCCAGGTGGAAGGGTACGAGATCGGAGCCAAGACGGGGACAGCGGAGAAGCTTCCCCGCGGAAACGGGAAATACCTGCTTTCCTATATTGCGTGTGCTCCGGCAAGCAATCCGGAAGTTGTGATCTATGTGGTGGTGGACGAGCCGAATGTGGAAGCACAGGCGGACAGCTCTCTTGTCCTGGGACTTTCAAAGGCGATCATGGAAGAAGCTTTTCCGTATCTGGGGATCACGACGATAGAAGAGAGCCAGGAGACGCTTGAGACTGAGGGCGAAGATATCGGGGAGACTGAGTACACAGATTATGATGTGAATTATGAGGAAACATATGACAATCCGGATGGTTCTTATGTAGATGAGAACTATGACCCGGATCTGGATGACTGGGCCTCGGAAGAGGCGCAGGAGTAAAACAGGAATAACCCTGCTGAAGATGTAATAAGCTGTAACAACATCTTTTGCAGGGTTATTATAGTATGAAGAACAAAACATATAATAAGAAGAAGATACTGGTCGTATTTGTCTGTGCCGCATTGATCTTATGTGCTCTGATCGGAAGGCTGGTATGGCTGATGATCTTTGACGCAGAATACTATCAGGAGCTGGCGCAGGATCTGCATGAGCGTGAACGGGAGATCAAGGCCGCCAGAGGGGAGATCGTGGACCGGAACGGTGTGGTGCTGGCGACAAACCGGACCGTGTGTACCATATCCGTGATCCACAGCCAGGTCGAGGATCCGGAGAGAGTGATAGAAGTGCTCTGCTCGGAGCTCGAGATGGAAGAGAGCGAAGTAAGAGAAAAGGTCGAGAAGGTATCCTCTATGGAGCGGATACGGACGAACGTGGACAAGGAGACCGGAGATCGGATCCGGGACTATGATCTGGCCGGGGTAAAGGTGGATGAGGACTATAAACGATATTACCCCTTTGACGATCTGGCGTCGAGAGTGCTGGGGTTTACCGGCGGCGATAACCAGGGGATCATTGGCCTTGAGGTAAAGTATGAGGACTATCTGAAAGGAACGAACGGGACGATTCTGACAGTGACAGATGCACGGGGTGTTGAGCTTGACGGAGTGGCGGAGGACAGGATCGAGCCGGTTTCCGGCCAGACGCTCCAGGTGAGCCTGGATTATAATATACAGGCATATTGTCAGCAGGCGGCTGAAAATGTAATGGAGGAAAAGCAGGCGGAGGCTGTCTCTATCCTTCTGATGAATCCGCAGAATGGAGAGATTTATGCCTGCGTGAATGTGCCGGAGTTTGACCTGAATGATCCCTATGAGCTGAATACTGGTGTGGATGCGGATTCTCTTTCAGATGAAGAACTGCAGGATCAGCTCAACCAGATGTGGAGAAACCGATGCATCAATGACACATATGAGCCGGGTTCTACATTTAAGATCATCACAGCTTCTGCCTGCCTGGAAGAAGGCGTTGTGTCCCTGGATGATACGTTCTCCTGTCCGGGATACCGTATTGTAGAGGACCGGAAAATCCGCTGCCACAAAGTGGGCGGTCACGGGCAGGAGACATTTGTGGAAGGCATACAGAATTCCTGTAATCCGGTGTTTATGGACATTGGTCTCCGTCTGGGTTCAGACCGGTTCTACGACTATTTTGAAAAATTCGGACTCCTGAAGCTGACTAATGTGGATCTTCCCGGCGAGGCGGGAACGATCATGCACAGGAAAGAAGATATCGGGACTGTAGAGCTTGCCACTATGACGTTCGGACAGTCTTTTCAGGTGACGCCCATACAGATGGCTGTGACAGTGAGTTCGATCATAAACGGGGGCACCCGGGTGACCCCTCATGTCGGAATGGCCGTGCTTGACGAAAAAGGGGAGACAGTGGAGGACTTTGAATATGAAACGGAAGATGGTATTGTATCCGAAGAGACTTCAGAGACAATGCAGATGCTGCTGGAAAGTGTAGTGTCTGAGGGGTCAGGCAAAAATGCGTATATAGAAGGATATTCGATCGGAGGCAAGACTGCGACATCCCAGACACTTCCCAGGAGTGCAAATAAATATATCTCTTCTTTTATCGGGTTTGCACCCGCAGATGATCCGCAGATCCTTGGAATTGTCATCATACACGATCCTCAGGGAGTTTATTACGGCGGCACCATCGCCGCTCCTGTCCTGCGGGATATTTACGACAATGTACTGCCGTATCTCGGGATTGAAAAAAACTAAGTGATGGTATATACTAAATAAGATATTCAAAGGGGGACACCCCTGTATGAAACGAAAGAGATGAAGAGGTGGATTTATGAGTAGTCATGTAGTGATCCCGGTGTTGATATCGTTCGCCGTAAGCCTTGTATTAGGGCCGGTCATCATTCCTTTTTTAAGAAAACTGAAGATGAAACAGACAGAACGGACGGATGGGGTACAGTCTCATCTGAAGAAAGCAGGTACGCCCACAATGGGCGGGATCATCATCCTGATAGCTGTTATCGTGACTTCGCTTTTCTATGTGCGGGATTATCCGCGGATCATACCGGTGCTGTTCCTTACGGTGGCATTCGGGCTGATCGGCTTTCTGGATGATTATCTGAAAGTTGTGCTCAAGCGTTCTGATGGCCTGATGCCGATGCAGAAGATGGCTCTTCAGATCATAGTTACTGCCGTATTTGCCTTTTATCTGGTGGAGGTGGCAGATGTTCCGCTGACTATGCTTGTTCCGTTTTCCGGCGGTTATTACTGGGATATCGGATGGCTGGCGGTACCGGTGCTGTTCTTTGCAGTGATCGGGACTGTCAATGGCACGAATTTTACAGACGGACTTGACGGTCTGGCTTCGAGTGTCACAGTTCTTGTCGCTACATTTTTCACTGTTGTTGCGATCGGCACCGAGAGCGGGATCGAGCCGGTCACCTGCGCGGTTGTGGGAGCTTTGCTCGGATTCCTTCTGTTTAATGTGTATCCTGCCAGTGTGTTTATGGGGGATACGGGATCTCTGGCTCTGGGAGGATTCGTCGCAGGGACAGCGTATATGATGCAGATGCCGCTGTTTATTATTATCGTCGGTTTTATCTATCTGGTGGAAGTCGCATCTGTTATCATTCAGGTTACTTATTTTAAGAAGACAGGTGGAAAGCGTATTTTCAAGATGGCGCCGATCCATCATCATTTTGAGCTATGCGGATGGTCCGAGACGCGGGTGGTGGCAGTGTTCTCTGTTATTACTGCGCTGCTCTGTCTGGTCGCTCTGATGGGGGTGTAGTACAATGGAATTAAAAGGGAAAAAGGTACTTGTATTTGGTTCCGGCATCAGCGGAGAAGCTGCGGCAGTATTACTCGACAGGGAAGGGGCGGATATTGTCCTCTATGACGGGAATGAGAAGCTGGATGCAGACCGGATAAAAAGTGAGATATTAGAGAAGGCGGTGCAGTGCGGCGGACATCCGTCCGGAACAGTCAGCGTGGTGCTGGGAGAGTTCCCGGAAAGAATGCTCGATGAACTGGATCTCACCGTGATGAGCCCCGGAGTCCCTACGGACCTTCCTGTGGTAGAAAAGATGAGAGAAATGGGGATTCCCGTCTGGGGTGAGATCGAGCTCGCTTATGTGTGCGGCAAGGGAGACGTCCTTGCCATCACAGGTACAAATGGAAAGACAACGACTACATCTCTTCTCGGTCAGATCATGAAGAATTATAAAGAGAGTGTATTTGTTGTCGGAAATATCGGAAATCCTTATACAAGTGTCGCTATGGATACTACAGGGGATTCAGTCATTGTCGCCGAGATGAGCAGTTTCCAGCTTGAGACGGTGCACAGTTTCCGGCCGAGGGTCAGTGCGATCCTCAATATCACGCCGGATCACCTGAACAGGCATCATACGATGGAGGCCTATATCGCTGCGAAGGAGCGGATTGCGGAGAATCAGACATCTGAGGACTACTGCGTGCTCAATTACGAGGATGATGTACTGCGTGAATTTGGAGAAAAGGTGGATGCGCAGGTTCTATATTTCAGCAGCCGGCGTAAACTTAACAGAGGCGTATACTTAGACGGAAAGACGATTATCTGTCAGATCGGTGAGCCGGTATCTGTCTGTGATACAGATGAACTGCAGATCCTCGGCACACATAATTATGAAAATGCGATGGCAGCCGTGGCGATGGCATATGCATACGGTGTGCCTGTGGACGTGATCCGAAAGACGCTCATGGAATTTGCAGGAGTAGAGCACAGGATCGAGTTCGTCGCCGAGAAGAACGGCGTCGCCTATTATAATGATTCCAAGGGGACCAATCCCGATGCGGCGATCAGGGGTATTCAGGCGATGAACCGCCCGACCGTGCTGATCGGCGGCGGATATGATAAAGAGTCTGCTTATGATGAGTGGATCCGGGCATTTGACGGTAAGGTGAAAAAACTGGTGCTCATCGGGGCGACCAGGGAGAAGATCGCGCAGACGGCGCGAAGCCTCGGCTTTACAGATATTGTTATGGCGGACAGCTTTGAGGAAGCTTTTGAGAAATGTGTGGAATATGCACAGCCCGGAGATGCGGTGCTCCTTTCGCCTGCATGTGCGAGCTGGGGAATGTTTAAAAATTATGAAGAACGCGGAGATAAATTCAAAGAACTTGTAGAACAGCTATAAGGAGTGGATTTTGATTGGAGCGTTCCAATAATAAGAAAGGACATTATGACGAGACGCTGCTTACGGTGGTGATCATCCTTGTCGCAGTCGGGCTGGTGATGCTCTACAGCACCAGTTCTTATAATGGTGAGGTGAAGTTCCACGATCCTTACTATTATTTGAAGAAACAGGGGTTTGCCACATTTATCGGCTTTCTCGGCATGGTGATCGTATCGAGGGTAGATTATCACAGATGGGCAGTCCTTGCGATACCCGGGTATCTGGCTGCGATTGCCCTGTCTGTGGCGGTCATGCTCTTCGGTGATGAGTATAACGGGTCCAAAAGATGGCTGTCTTTGGGCCCTGTTTCTTTTCAGCCGTCTGAATTTGCCAAAGTGGCTATAATCCTCTTTCTCGCATGTCTCGTGACAAAATATGTGAAACGGATGGATAAATTCCGGACGCTGGTCCTTATGATGCTCCCGGTACTGCCGATCGTGGCGCTGGTGGGGGCGAGTAATTTAAGTACGGCTATTATTATTCTCGGGATCGCTGTGGTCCTGGTCTTTGTGGCAAGCCCGAAGTATTCCCAGTTTATCTGGATGGGAACAGCGGGAATCGCGTTTATGGCCGTGTTTCTTGCTATGGAGAGCTACCGGCTGGAGCGTCTTGCGATCTGGCGTAATCCGGAACAGTATGAGAAAGGCTACCAGACGCTTCAGGGGCTGTATGCGATCGGAAGCGGCGGCCTGTTCGGGCGGGGCCTGGGGAACAGTGTACAGAAGCTGGGGTTTCTGCCTGAGGCACAGAATGATATGATCTTCTCTATTATCTGTGAGGAACTGGGACTTGTCGGGGCGGGCATTATCATCCTGCTGTTTTTTCTCCTGATCTGGAGATTTTTCGTGATCGCGACAAAAGCGCCGGACCTTCTGGGTGCGTTGATCGCGTCCGGCGCAATGGCCCATATGATGATCCAGGTGATCCTGAACATCGCAGTTGTCACAAATTCGATCCCTAATACAGGGATCACGCTGCCGTTTATCAGTTACGGAGGGACTTCGGTAGTGTTTCTCCTGCTGGAAATGGGGCTTGTGCTCAGTGTGTCCGGTCTGGTAGAATAAGAGAGCGATGCGCCGTGAAATACAAAGGAGGCATTTTGAATGAAGAAAAAGAAACGAAGGAAGATATGGCCGGTCATACTCACGGTACTGATGACTCTGCTCGTACTGGCGGCGGCTGTTGTGCTGCTGTTCCGTACACGGGCAGTGGAAGTGGAAGGAAATTCCTATTACAGTGAAAATACGATCTCCACATGGGTGCAGAGAGACAGGCTTTCAGTCAATACATTATATATACTGGTCAAATATGATCTTATGGATGCAGAATTGCCGGCAGGAGTCGAGCGGCTGAATGTTTCTCTGAAAAATCCATGGACTGTCCGTGTAGCGGTTGAGGAAAAGGAGATGGCGGGTTATGTTGATTATGACGGAGCATATCTGTATTTCGACCGCACGGGTACAGCCGTACTGAAGACGAAAAAGCAGATTGAGGGTGTCCCGTATATCGAAGGGCTTGTATTTGACGCGGCAGCAACAGAAATCGGAGCGACACTTCCGGTGGAAGATGACAGTATTTTTGAAAAGATCGTGGATGTCTCGAGAAACCTTAAGAAATACAGCCTGACTCCGGACAGGATTTCCTGCGCGGAAGGGGATGTAAGGATATATTTCGGAACGGTGGAAGTGCTGCTTGGTGACAATGATTATGAGGAAAAACTTCAGCAGGTACCTCCGATCCTGGAAAAATTGTCAGAATTGTATCCGGATACAGCCGGTACACTGCATCTGGAAAATTATGATTCGGAATCGGAGTCGATACCGTTTGTACCGGCCGGGTAAATTGTATAAAAAATCGTAAAAATAGGAAAAAATCTATTGATTATTTGCGGAAAAGACTTTATTATATACTTATTGGATTGTAAGATTCAATAATAAAGGGATGTATAAGAAATTAATAAGAC
>DYCJ01000048.1:0-2926 GCA_019418195.1 Clostridiales bacterium
GTGTTCTTCTCCACGTCTCCCGCATAAGGCGAACAGATATAGACCAACGGGCGGTACGCGGCCGCCGCCCTGGCCGCCCGCTCTTCCGCCTCAATCCTGGTCAGCGCTTCATATACCACGGGATCGTAATATCCCTCGCTGTTATACTTGCTGATCCCCATGCTCAGTTCCCCCTTTCGATCAGCGGAAGGATCCCATCCGCCTTCAGAAGATCATAAATGAAAAGCCTTCCTTTCTGCGTCCAGTACGTATGCACCTTGGTATGCGCTGTCCCGTCATGCGCCGGATAAGCATGCGTCTTCGTGCTGGTGTAGCCGCACCCGGCATATTTCTGGTACAAAAGCCAGATCTTTCCGCCCTGCTTATACTGCACGCCTTTCTCATGCAGGTACTGGTTCATCCGCTTCGCGCTCCATCCATAATCTTTCGCGAATTCCGATACCGCCAGCAGGCTGGGGCTGTTCAGGACCACATCGTAATAGCTCGCCTTCGGCCGCATCTCCGCAAGCTGCTGCTTCTGCACGGCAGTCTCCTGTTCCAGCGCCATCCTCTTCATCCGCTCTGCCTTAAACGCCTGCAGCGCCTCGATCAGGGCATCCGTGTTGTTCACGATATCGTCCATCAGGAAAACGCCATGCCTGCGGATCGCCGGAAGGACTTCCGATGTCACCCATCTCTTGAAGCGTTTGGCGGACGGAAGTTTGCTGGACAGGATCAGGCTGTAAAGGCCGGATTCGTTGATAAACACCGGCGTCTGCTCCCTTCCGATGGAGTCGCGGATCGCTACCCCATCCATTCTGTCCTCTTCATCCACATGCTTCGCCAGAGCGTCCCTGGTATTGGCGTAACCAAGAATCTCCGCCACATCCTTCCCGACAAAATACGGCTCACCATTGAATGTGATACTGCGGACCGAGCCGAACTCCGCGTTGCTGAATACCTGTAACTCACTCATGAATTACCCTCCTTAGATATGAGATTTTTGAAGGGCGCGTCCCCTTCAAATCACAGGCAAGAAAAAGGAGAGGATTTTTACCCTCTCCCGAAAATCTTTTCAATCTTTTTTATAGAACTGCGTTTCGTATCCGTCCGCCCGGAGCACCAGCCCCTCCGCCCAGGGCGGCGTCCGTCCCATCTGCTCACAGATCGCTTCCAGGGAAGCGTCCTTCCGGCACTCAATGATCAGTTCATCATGCACATGGGCGCAGATCCGGCAGTGCGACAGTGTCCGCATGGCATAGCAGAGGATGTCCCTGGATATGGCCTGCACGATGTTCTCCACAAACTTCGGGCCGTAGCTCTCGATCCGCTCCCACTTCTTCGTCCCGCCCACGCCTTCATAGGTCACGGATTCCCCGCCGAAGCGGTTCTCACCGACCCTGGGCTTCACATAGGCAAGCCGTCTCCCGGAAGGCAGGGTAATGAACAGCATCCCGCTGCGGCACTCAAAACGGATGCCCCGCAGGACAGACGGTTCCCGCTGCTTCACCGCTTTCTTTACCGCCCGGTCCACATCCCACCAGAACCGGACGATATTGGGATTCGCCGTCCGCCAGGAATCCACCAGCGGCTGAAGTTCTTCCTCCTTAAGCCCCATCTCCAATGCGCCCATGGATTTCAGTGCGCCGACAGACCCGCCGTATCCCAAAGCCAATTCCGCGATCTTCCCTTTCTGCCGCAGTTCCGCGTTCCGTCCATGCTTTTCCACCGGCACCCCAAACATCGCCGATGCTGACGCGCAGTAAATATCGCCGTTCTTCACAAATACGTCCATCCTCCACCTCTCCCCGGCAAGCCAGGACAAAACCCTGGCCTCGATGGATGAAAAATCCGCCACGCAGAACTTATTTCCTCCCGCAGCAACAAAGGCGGTCCGGATCAGTTCCGACAGCACATTCGGCACAGAATCATACAGCATGGCCAGGGCTTCATAATCCCCATTTTTGACAAGGCCTCTCGCCTGTTCCAGATCCTCCATATGGTTCTGCGGAAGGTTCTGCAGCTGGATGATCCGCCCGGCCCATCTGCCGCTCCGGTTAGCCCCATAAAACTGAAACATTCCCCTCGCCCTGCCGTCCCTGCAGACAGCGTTCCGCATGGCCTGATATTTTTTTACGGAAGACTTTGCCAGCTGCAGACGGAACTTCAATGCCTCCGTGACTTTTTCATCCATATCCTTATCTGCGATCATCTTTGCCGCGTCCTTCTTCCCCAGCGATTTCGTCTCCACGCCCCGGCCGGACAGCCACTGCTTCATCTGCGCCACGCTGTTGGGATTTTCCAGCCCGGTGATCTTCTTCATGGCATCCAACAGCTGATCTTTTGAGATGCCGTCCAACTGGATCGCGTTCTCCACCAAATCCATATCCAGCAGGATCCCCCGGTCATTGATCTCCTGGTCCAGCCAGAACTCTTCCCAGACTAAATCCGGCACCGGGAAATTCCGCAGTTTCTCCTGAATGGACATTTCTGCTTCCACATCCCTCTGATTATAGGACTTGAAACGCTTCCATTTCTCCCGGTCATGTTCCGGGAGGTTTCTGGTTCTTCCCCCATTGGCCTTCGTTGCTTTGCACGGCACGCAGAAATACCGGATCAGATCTTTCCCTTCTTTCAGCTTCTGCTCTTCCAGCCCCAGCACTGCGCCAACACCGGCAAGGGATAGGGGCAGCCCCATATAGGCGGACCAGACCATGGAACATTTCCATCCCCGCGGATCCAGATAATCGCCAACCGTATCTCCCGGTACGCTGTAAGAGGAAAAGTATTCCGGATGGTTCCTCCTCAGCCATTCCGACAGGCAGACACGTTCAAAATTGCTGTTGAACGCCCATTTCGTCACGGTTTCATCAGACAGGGCGGCCAGCACTTCATCCGGCAGTTTCTCCCCGGACGCCAGGTCAACCGCCCGGACGGCGCCGCCATC
>DYCJ01000048.1:2936-12355 GCA_019418195.1 Clostridiales bacterium
CGCGTAGCCAAAAAGCAGGATGTCAAAATCCGGATGCTGCACGTACTTGTACACGCCGCATTTACCCAGGTCATTTCCTGAATATGTTTCAATATCAATACTGATCGTCTCCATCTTTCCTCCAATCTGGAAGAAGGCGCCGGCCATTTCTGACCGGCACCCGTCTTCCCAAATATGATCATCCTGTTCTTAGGAAAGGAAATCTTCCTCATCCGCTTCCGCGAAATCATCCTCCGCCCTGCTCTTGCCGCCAAGGGGCTCGCCGTCCCGGATCTTCTGCAGGTTGTTCAGACCGCAAGCAATCCCCTTGTTCCCGTTGCTGTTGAATGCGTAGAAATTGATGCTCGCCCTGCCGTACACCCCGGAATATACCTCGGAACGCTCCAGGATTGGGTTCCTGTCCGCGTCCACGATCCCAGGCGCCGTGCCGCTGTTGGCGTTGATGAAATAAGAATTTGTGTAGGCCTCGTCATCCGGCCTTTCTGCGTCACCGTCACGCAGGGGCGTCTTCAGCGCGGAAAGCGCCGGTACAGACCTGCCGTTTCCTTTCAGCTTGCTCTGCCCTTCCTCATAGGCCGCCTGGATCGCCGCCCGGATCTTTTCCAACGTCTTCGTGTCAGACTTCGGGATGATCAGCGATACAGAATATTTCGGCGCGCCGCCATTGATGGACTTCGGCTCCCACGCATTGACATAGCTCCATCTTGTATTGACTCCGGTAATTACTTTTGTTGGGTTATTGAACTTAGCCATACTGTTTTTCCTCCTTAATTTTCACTGAAATCTTCATATGCTGTATTGAGCGCCGACCTCTTATCGGAATCCGGCACCAGCGCCGGCTTGCCCTGGGGCTTTACGATAAACGGGCCAAGCACTTCCTCAAACTTCTTTTTCCCCATAAGGGCAGTCATGGCGGTGATGCCGAGAAGTTTCTTCTCATAAGGATCATACCCTGCGGATTCCGCCGCCGAAATGACTGCGGCCTCATCGCTGTATTTCCGGTTCGACCTGCCTTCCACAACTTTGAACCCTTCGTAATGAGTGCCGGACAAGGCTTGCTGCAGGGCGTATTCCTTGATATCCGCCGCCCAGGATACCAGTTCATCGATCTTTGGAAGGATCGCCGCGATCTCGGTCTCTTCCAAAGCGGCAGGCATCTCAAAGTCATAGCGGGCAAGTTCCAGGTTATATTCCGCCCTCTTGCGGCACGCCGCTTTCACTTTGCAGAACCGGCAGTGTTCCCCTGCTTTAAACTCCCCTTTGCCCTCATAAGCCAGGGCCGCCGTCGGCTTTAAGACTTCCTCCGCCCAGGCGAGCAGTTCTTCTTTTGCCATGGTACAGGTACTGACATTCTCACGCCGTGGCTGGAAGATGGTCATGCGGACTTCTTTGATATCATACAGGCCGTCAAACAATTCCAAAGCGCCCAGCGCGTAGCACATCATCTGCGGGTTCTTCTCCGCGGATACAAGCACGCCTACCCCATACTTATAGTCAATGACCTGCAGCGCCTCATCCGCCACGATCACACAGTCGCCGGTACCGAAACCGTCTTCCACCCATCGGGAAAAATCCAGTCTCTGCTCGATCAGCACCTGCGGATCCGGGCAATGCTTCTTTGCCGCCTCGATTTGTTCATTGACATAAGAACAATAGCTTTCCGCGCAGTCCCGCATCTCCTGGTCGTAATACGTAAGGTTTTCGGTCGGATCCGTCACATCTTTCCCCAGTGACTTCTCCACCAGATACGCGCAGAGTTCGTGGCAGTCGGTACCCTGCTGTGCGTAAGGGCTGGCCCTGTCTTCCTGCTCCGCGCACAGTTTTGCCGAAGGCGGGCATTCCAGCCATCGGTGGCTGGATGACGCCGATAAAAAAGCATGCTTTCCCATTATCCCAGCACCTCCGCTTCCGCCATCACCGCCGCGTATTCCCCTTTATCCAGCGCGGACAGCTTGTCCGCCCCGTGCGCTTCAAGGATCTTCCTGATCTCTGCCGTATGCCCGGCCCGGGACTTCTCCGCCAGGAATGCCCTTACCTCGGTAAAGGTATATTCCTTTGCCGGCTCTGCCGGAGCTTCTTCCTTCTTTTCCCCTGTCTCAGAAAAAATCCCTGTCAGCTCATCGGCAATGTTCACCAGGCTCTCCCCGCACTTCTTCAGTTCCTGAACCAGAAAATCCAGTTCACTCATCTTTGACATGTTTTTGCTCCTCCTTCCTCAACTTCACGGATGTCTACGGATTCCACGGTCTGCCCCGGCGACAGGAGATACACCTGCGTAAACTCCCCGAACAGGAACTTGAGCAGCCTTGCCGGAAGCTTCACATCCGCGCCCTTCAGCACGTTCTCTTTGCGCCCGCCGGAATCCGAGACGTTAATGACAATCCTATGTTTGACCGCCATTCTTTCCTCACCTCTCTTTCTGCAGGAAGCTGTCTTCCTTACATGTCACAGGCAAGAAAAAGGGGAGAGATTTTACCCTCTCCCCAAAAAACTTTAAAAATATTTCTTAATGCACTCGATCGCCTTGTCATAATGAACCTTGGCCACCTTCACGCTCACGCCCATGATCTTCGCCGCCTCTGTCCTGGAGTATCCTTCCAGGCCGATCAGCCGGTAAGCCTGTCTCTGCCGGTCCGTCATCTTTTCAGCGGCGATCTCGCGAAGCTTCAGCACCTCATCCGGCACATCCTCATCAAAAGGGTCATAACTGGCCCCGGCAAGCACACTGCTCTTGTCCAGTTCTCCGTCATCCGTGTCTCCGGCTATGTAATCCAGGGAAAGATTCCAATCAATCGGATACTTTTCGCCCGGATGCGCTTCTTCCCATTCCTTCTTCTCTGCCTTCTGCTCCGGTGTCAATTTCGGATGCCCGTTCTTGATGTTGTTGGTGACTTCATTATCATCCATCCGGTGCAGATCCTGGATCCACACCTCGGTCACGCCCATCTCGCCCGGCCGGACTGTCGTATAAACCGTCCGGTAACCGCCGCGCCCGTCTTCAACACTCACTGGATAACGGTACACATTTCTCTGGTCCTGTCTCGTCTTTCTTACTCTCATGATTGCCTCCTTAGCTGGCCGGGAGGCAGTGAGAGCAGGGTACCCGGTACGGACTTCTGACCAAAGTACCCGGAACCGGCAAAATGCGCAGGAAAACAAGGGTACTTACACCCGTGTTCCGTCAGCTGTCTTTTTCACAGCTGATTTCCACGGTATGTCGTATCCTGCCTCACTGCGCACATGCGGCCGATATGAATTTTTATCTGAGCATCTTTTGGATACTCATCAGGATCGGCATCCAAAGATGCAGGTTCTGGTCAACATCCCAGTTTTTGTTATCCGCCGGATACCCATCAGAACCTTCATCCACGGATGAGGATTCTGATCCGTATCCACCGTTCTATCTAGGTAAAAAAACATTTTTCCGATTTTTCTCCTATATTTCTCTGATAGAATTGCAACTCTCTATTTCTCAATTTTCCTCTATTATCGCCAATTTTTTTGAATCGCACGAGGAACCACACGTTGCCCAAATTGCCATAAAAAAGGTCAAAAAAAAGGCCTGAGGTGATTATTTCAATCACTTCAAGCCTTTTTACCTGGGAACCTAAAGTTGCCCTGAGTTTTTAATTTCCTGGGATTTCTTCGTATCCGCCAGCCTTTAGAACCATATTCCACTGGTCAATATCACCATCCATATGGTACCGTATCAGTTTCCGATATAATTTATGAAGGTCAGAATCATTCAAATGACATCCTGCCTGATCCATCATCACATCACAGTATTGCTCGTCCAAATTCATTCCGATAAAGAGCGCCATAAGCTTCTCCAAAGAAGGCGTTCGCTTTCCAGACCGGTAGTGCTTTATCGTGGTATCACTGATATGCGATCTGTTTGCCAGGTTCAGAATCGATATACCCTTCCGTTTCATATGATATTTCAAAGTCTCGTTGAACACCAGCGGTGTCTCTTGCTTCACTTTGCGTTCCTTCGCAAATGTCTTCTTCATCTGTGCTACTTCCTTAGCTAGATCCTCTATACTCTGATTGTGATTAAATTGGGGATTGTAATGAGCTTCCACATACAGAGAAGCCTTAACTTCCTGTGAAAGATAATATAGGCTATATACCTCCGCTTCCCGCGTAGATTCACTTTCACTGAATGATCTGTCGAAAATCAGGCAACATTCATTCGTATGCTCAAGCGCATATTGCGTAAGTTCATATTCATGTCTCGGTTCACCTGATTTCTTTAAATACTTATCATCATTTACACAGAAAACACATCCGGTATAAATGATTGCTCCTGCATCTACCAAATTCTCAAGTTCAGCATTTGAATCTAATATTTCCTGTGCAGAAGCCTTATCCACTACAAATGTCTGATTCCTGCCCAAAGTTCCTATAGGGTAGTTTATAGGGTAATAGTATTCCCCATCAACAAAAAGATATGCCCCGTCTGCCGTATCAATACCAAGCTGTATCGCCCTTGTCTTCGCAGCATACTTAGAAACTCCAAAGCAGGAACCTAGCTTTTCAAGCGTCCGTTCCATAATATCGCCTGTTTGAAAATATGGCGTTCTGCTCTGTTCTTCATAAATCTGATTGAACAATTCTATGAACATAGTACGCGGCATCAAAATACGCGGTGCCAATGCGTTTGCTTGCCATTCAGCCCACCAGATTGCTTTTTTTACCCCTTCCAGATTGTCAGAAGACATCTGCGGATTTACTTCGCAGGATAAACTATCCTCATCCTCATTCAAAAGTGAAAGAATTTTAAAGAACTTCTGGTGTTTCTCCCAATGCACAAATTCATGTGCAATCGTATTCAAGGAGCTGCCGATATCATCCATGAAAGTCCTGTCATGGCTGATAAGCATTGTTCCCGGATCTATTGTCTTATGAATGAGATATCTTTCGTTTTTTCCAGTAAGCTTCTGCACCATATAAGATGGATATTCATAGACGTCCACATCCGTATGTCTGAAGTACATCCTTCCAAATACATTCTCCGGAAGTGGAGCTTCATAATATTGTATTTCCATCTCTTGAAGAATGGTTTCCACCGGTAACCGCCATCCTTCAAAATAAATTGCATCCCTGCAATAAAACTCATAAAAATTCTCTGCTTCCTCTTCCAGCATCTCCGTAGAAATATAAGGAATCAGATATTCATCCAACGCAGTTGTCATTTCAAACTTTGCCGGATTATATTCTTCCGCTGAACTGTCTATGATTTCTAATCCATTCCTAAGAGATGCTTCCACATGCACCGTAAACCATCTTGTCTTTCGATCAGCATCATATTTTGACGTACCAAGCCCTTCCATAACAATATCAGCCGTCGCATTGACATCTATTTTCACGAATGGATCCGGAGCATCAACGCAACGAAGAGATTTCACGTCGATGTTCTCTATACGTTCATCACAAAGAGACATTACATTATGCCCGTGAAAACCTAAGCCATCATGGTGGTGTTTTACATAATCTGATATCTCCCTATAAAGCAGCTCCTTGTGCTTATCCACAATGTAACTCTTAAAATCCTGATACGCCATTACAACTACCGCCTCCAAAAGGACGGCTGTACCAGATAAAGAGCACAGCCATCAAAATCAGTAATACTGCTCGACATACTCATATGCCCTGTCAAATAATTCCTTGTCATGAATTTTGTACTTAATCCAGACCGTCTGCCTCAATGCCTTTTTTACATCCTGTCGCCCAGAAGTAGTATCCTGCCATCCCGGAAACCTTACATACTTAACGATCTCATCAATATCATCAACAACTCGTTTTACAATGATCGGTGTATTCTCGTTTCTAACACCCTCGAACAATTCCGTGAGTGCCGCTTTACCCTTATCAATTTCTTCTTCCGGCACGACTTCTTTTTCAGCAGCAACAGCCTCTCTGGCAAGATTCAAGAGCATTTTCAAGAACTCAATACTGTTTACAAGCCCCTGCTCATGCCTCAATCGAAGTTCCTCCAGCTTTTCTCCCAGCTTTACAAACTTCGGATTATCTGAATGTTTTCTTATCCTTGCCACAAGATCAATTTCCACTTTTTTCGTTACCTTCTTCACATCATTGTTCTGTATAAACTGATCTATCAGTTCTGCATCCATTGTAATGATGCTATCGATATCTTCTACGGCATCCCCTACATCCATATTGTTGTGAACAAGTTCCATCGTTTTCGGGCCAAGTGCAGACCACAGCAAACTGCCACCACCATCAACAGGCTTAACGGATTCATACACTTTACTCAGCCACCTGTAATCAAACTGATACGGATTCAGGAATGTGTCCGGAGAAAGAGCATCCCAGGCACGATTAAGGACAATATAGTCTGCCGCAAATTCATCCCTGTCCTTATTGGTAGGAATGCATTCCTGTGCCGCCATGAGACCTTCCCAGCCATCAACAGTCCTGTCTACTCCCATAAAATAACTCAAACATTTTCTAAGCAAAGCCGGAAGCTGCTTCTTTACTTCTTCGATATTGGTAATGACCTTCTTCATGCTGGCTTCATCAAAGTTCAGAGCCTTCGCCACATTATCGAAAATACCAATATAATCAACGATAAGTCCAAAGGATTTACCGCCGTCATATGTTCTGTTCGTCCGGCAGATTGCCTGAAGTAGGGTATGATCTTTCATAGGCTTATCCAGATACATGACCTGAAGTATCGGAGCATCAAAGCCCGTGAGAAGCTTAGATGTAACAATGACAAGTTTCAGCGGATGATTCTTATCCCTGAACTGATCCAATACCCTCTCTTCCTCATCACGATTTCTCCGATACTTTTTATATCGGTTTTCCTTATCGTTATTTGTATCCATAACGATAGTTGATGCCTCTTCTGGAAGCAGTTTGTCCAGTTCTTCCTTGTACATCAGGCAGCATTCCCTGTCGTAGACCACCACTTGACCTTTATATCCGTTTGGCTCAATCTTAGATGTGAAGTGCTGAACAATGTGCTTGCAGACTTTCCTGATCCGGTTTCGCTCATACATGATAGCCTTCATATTCACCCTCTTGGAAAGCTCTGATTTCTCTTCCTCTGACAATCCCTCTGTCAAAGCTTCAAATTCCATATCCAGCTTTTCTTTATCTATATGCATCTCTACCGGAACCGGCTCAAACTTAAGCGGAAGCGTGGCACGGTCACGGATGGAATCAGAGAAGGAATACTTACTCATATATCCGCTCTTATCTTCCAACGCTCCAAATGTCTTGAAGGTATTATGATCAAGCCGATTGATCGGCGTTCCCGTCAAGCCGAAAAAGAATGCATTCGGAAGAGCCTTGCGCATCTTAATACCAAGTTCTCCTTCTTGTGTCCGGTGTGCTTCGTCAACCATCAAAATTATGTTTTCTGACGGATTCAGTTCTTCCTCCACGTCGCCGAAGCGGAAGATCGTAGTAATGGCAATCTTCCTCTGATCTTGCTTGAAGAAATTGATCAACTCTTCTTTCGTGGCAATACCTTCCATATTGGGAATATCCGCCGCATTAAACTGCGCCGTGATCTGCGTCTCCAAATCAAGCCTGTCGTCAACAATCACTACCGTCGGATTCTTCAATGCTTCAATCATACGGAGCTTCTGCGCTGCAAACACCATAAGCAGCGACTTACCTGATCCCTGGAAATGCCAGATAAGTCCCTGCTTGGGATATCCTGCAACAACACGCTGTATGATAAGATTTGCCCCTTCATACTGCTGGTATCTGCAAATTATTTTATACTTCTGATGCTTCTTGTCCGTGGCAAAAAGAGTGAAAAACTGGAAGATATCCATTACCTTCTCTGGTGTAATCATATCCTCAATACTGACCTTGACATCCGCAAGGCTTCCCTCACTCTTGTTATCCGGAGTATGCCACGGTCCCCATTTTGCCGCAGGCATGCCTACAGAGCCATACCGATAACATTTGCCCTCCGAAGCAAAATTGAAGACGTTGGGCACAAACATCTGCGGTACAGCCTTTTCATATTTCTCTATATCCTCTGCTCCATCCAGCCATGTGATAGCCTGTCTTACCGGAGTCTTCAATTCTCCTATGGCAATCGGCATACCGTTGATGAGAAGCACGATATCGAATCGCTTTCCGTCCTGCTGCTGAGGATATACCCATTGATTCGTAACAATATACTCATTCTTAGCCAGTTCTTCTTTTGTGATTGTTCCAAAGAACTTGATTGGAACAGATCGTCCGTCCTTTCCGAACGGAAATGAATTTTTCTCGAAGATCAGCTTCTTAAAATCTTCATTCTGCTGGATGAGGTTATGCGGTCTCACTGACAGAATCAGCGTCCTTAACTTCATGATCACTTCATCCGCCCGCGAAGGTTCCTCTGCGATCTCCGGATTCAATCTGATAAGCGCTTCCTTTACAAGAGGCTCTACCAAAACATCATCATATCGCCTCGGAAGTTCTTCTGCCGGAACATATTTCCAGCCGTTCTTCTGGACGGATGTAAGCGTCATCTGTTCTATTGTATTATCCTCATTAAACATTATCTTCACCTCCGATTCTATCAGCTACAATTCTTTTATATGCTACACTCAACCCGTTTATGGCGTTCTGTAACTCTGTTTCCGACTCATTCATCTGTTCTACAAATGAAGCAAATTCCTTTTGCAGGTCCAAGGGCGGCAGAGGAGCCTCAAAGCCCTCTATCTGTTTTCGATTTACCTTTGGCATGCCTGCTCTCACGCTAAAACCAAGAATATAATCCAAGAAATATCTTGATCTCATCAGTATCGCAAGATAGGTTCGATCACACTTCTCTTCATTCGGCAAAATCGGATATGCATCTGCAGAGCATAATCCCTCAAAGTCTGGAAGAGCCACCTTGTTAAGATTCGGTCTTATCTTGCTATAGATGATATGATGGGGCGTGAAAATGTATTTCCCGCTGATAACATTATCTTCCTTAACCGTTCTATATCCGGATAGCTTGCCCGTATCCTTCTCTATGCTATCAATCCCTATATGCGGATAATCAGCATATGTCTCATAATCTGTGGTCATATTGGCATCTATAGAAGCAAATTCCTTAAACTTCGCTATCGGCCATGACATGGTATTTTTCTTGTAATCACCAAACATTTCCGTAAAACGGGCTTGAACTAAAAGTTCTGAGTATTTCAGCAAACGTATATAGGCCCTTCTTGTATGCTCCATAGACCATGCGACTTCTGCCAATTCAATCTGTTTATCATAAGAAGGCAAATCGAACTCATATTTTTCCAATGTTTTCCATGTAATAAAGTAGTTCACTGACCCACTTTTATTTGCCTCAAGATAATTCCAGAATCCATCCGTCTGAAGAAGTATCGGCAAGAATCTCTGACTTAGAATTTTTTCATTTTTTGTTCTAATAACAAATGTAGCAATAGAAC
>DYCJ01000048.1:12365-13470 GCA_019418195.1 Clostridiales bacterium
CAATAGAACATATCCCGCTGAAGTTAACGCAAGCGCACTTTTTCAGATAGGGATTCTTTGTCATAAAAAGTACATCACCTGGCTTAAATGGGAAATGGAACTGATAACCAAGCGTTTTCCCCTTATCACTTTCCAGCAAACCCTTCCTATAAATCGCAATGCTTCCAGAGTCCATATGTTCTCCACCTATGTAATATTTAAGAGAAGTGTTGAACCTGTCTTCATCACCAACTATTTTGTCTACCAATTCGCCTAACTGATATCTCATGTCTTTTTACTCCATCATGCCTTTCAACTCTTCATATTTTCTGTGGAATGCATCTGAATAAGCTTTCCATCTTTTTAAGCATTCCTCCGGAGAAGTATCCATATGTTCCAAAAATACATCTTTGAGCGAATTTTTCACATAAAGCGAAACGCTCAACGAACCATTATTTTCAAGTACCTTATCTTTGTCAATAATCTGACAGAACCCATCAACATTCCTATAGTTTCTATAAGCTTCTGTGATTCTCTCTATATCATCGTCTCCTATGTAGCTTTGTGTTCCTTCTCGATATATCATCTCGCCTGCATTTATTATCTGAATTTTTCCTTTTCTTTCTGGTGGTTTTACACTACGACCAATCAACACACACGCTTCCATTGGCGAATTATAAAACAACCCTTTTCCGATCCCAATAATGCAGTCCACAAGATCCAATTCAACAAGTTTTTTTCGCATATCTATTTCACTGTATCTACTTAAAATGCCTCGTGGCAAAAGAACCGCACATCTTCCATTGAGTGGATCCATGCTTTTTAATATATGCTGTAAAAATGCAAAGTCGGCTATTCCTTGTGATGGTGTTCCAAGGAAGTTCCGCCCATATTTATCCGTTCCAAATGCACCCCTATCCCACTGACTTATGCTGTAGGGCGGATTCGCCAACACTATATCAAATGTTTTCAACTTACCATGCTCGATAAAGCTCGGATTTTTCAGCGTATCTCCATTAGAAATATGGAAATCATTTACTCCATGTAAGAACAAGTTCATTCTTCCTATGGCACTAGTGTGCTGACTTGATGATATTTAACTAAATATTCTGGTAATCACAGCTGT
>DYCJ01000049.1:0-9150 GCA_019418195.1 Clostridiales bacterium
AATCTACGATATAATTACCTGCATGTCCCCCGACAAACCCGGTGGCCGTCACATCCGCCCCGGCGATGGATGCCGGTTTCGACACGTTGAGTCCCTTTCCGCCCGGCGTATAGGCACATTCTTTGACACGGTTCACCTCTCCGACCTGAAATCCGTCCACCACGTACCGTTTGTCGATCGCGGCATTCAGTGTCACTGTCAGTATCATATCAAAGCCTCCTAATCCTCATTGACCAGCATCAGTTTTCCTTTGACAAGTCCGGGCGTCTTAAACATCTGGAACGCCTCCTGCGCCTGGCTCATCGGCATCTTCTTATAGATAAATTCCGGATCGACCTTGAGCTGCCCTGTTGCAAGATAGTGAGCGGTCAGATCCCACTCTTTGCCCGGGAACGGAGCGCTGTAGGACATCCATGAACCGGTCAGTTTAAACTCCTTGCGGTTCATCTGTTCCCAGAGATCCTGTGTAAAGGACAGCGTTTCGTGAGGAGTTCCGATAAAGCAGACATGTGCTTTATTTGCCGCAAGCTTAAATGCCATCTGCATCGTAGGCACCTGTCCGGCTGTCTCGAATACATATCCGTATCCCTTTCCGCCTGTGACCGCCATCGCTTTCTCCATAAAGTCTTCTTCTGTTGTATTGATCACCTCGTCTGCTCCGAGACGTTTTGCCAGCTCCAGTCTTGCCTCACTGATATCGAATACGACCACTTTCTTAGAGCCGAATATCTTCGCCCACTGCATCGTGAACATACCGACTGTTCCCCCGCCCAGGATTGCCACATACTGGCCGCCCTGATAATTATTCTGGTACAGGCCGTGGATCGCTACTGTTGCCGGCTCGAACATCGCCGCCTCCTCATACGGGATAGACGGATCAAATACGATGGCGTTCTGCTCCGGTATTACCACATAGTCCGCGTTGCTCCCCTGTTCTCTTGATCCGATGAAGCTGTAGTGTTTACACAAGGAGAAATTACCGTTCTGGCAGTCATCGCATTTCATACAGGGTTTCAGCGGAGCGCATGTCACATGGTCGCCCGCTTTCACTTTCGTCACGCCCTCACCCACTTCAGTCACATAGCCTGAAAACTCATGGCCCAGTACGATCGGATAGAAATGCACGCCGTGGTTGAGCACACGGGGGATATCAGAACCACAGATACCGGAAGCCATCACTCTGACTTTAACCTCTCCCGGACCTGGCACCGGTTCTTCATAATCCATATAACGCACATCTTCATTTGCACATACAACAGCTGCTTTCATGTTTATCTGCCTCCTCTTTGTTTCATGATACCTTTTAACTGTTGATAAAGTTCTATATATGTATTGTAATTTTCATCATACACCGCACGTTTTCCCTGATCCGGCTCATGGGATCTCTGATCCCTGACCGTCAGTCTGACTGCCTCTTCAAAATCTGCATACATTCCAATACCGACCCCTGCCAGTATCACAGCCCCAAGTGTGGTCGCCGTATCTGATGACGGGACAATGATCGGTTTTCCTGTTATATCAGATTTAATCTGGGTCCAGAGAAGGGAATTAGCCGATCCGCCCATCGCGCGCATTACTGTTACTTTTGCACCGGCTTCCTCCGCAACATCAAGATTATGCTTGAGAGCATAGGCAGTACCTTCCATAGCTGCACGGATGAAATGGCCTTTCGTCTTGCTGAAATCAATGCCATAATATACACCTTTGGCGTCCGGGTCCCAGATCGGGGTTCTCTCTCCGGACATATACGGCAGGAAGATCAGGCCGTCACTGCCAGGCGCTGCTGCCGCCGCCTCTTCGTTAAACAGATCTAGAGAACTCTTTCCCTGTTTCTTTCCTTCCTCTCTCTCATAGGCACCGAACTCTTTTTCCAGCCAGCGCATTACTCCGCCGCCTCCGGTCGTACCGCCCTGCAGGAGCCAGTGTCCGGGAATCGCGTGATATCCCAGGATCAGTCGCTCGTCCGCCTGATATGTGTCAGTACAGATACTCATTCCGCCGGCCTGTCCGCCCTGCTCCTGAGTCTCTCCGCTGTGGATAACGCCCGCTCCGAGCGTACCGCATGCCGCATCCAGACCGCCTGCTGCCACCGGTGTTCCCGGCGCCAGTCCACACTGTGCCGCCGCCTCTTCGGTCACAGTCCCGATAATGTCATGGCATGCATGTATTTCCGGCAGTATATCCGGCGAGAATCCGAAAGCCGCACACATTTCTTCATCCCAGCATCCTTTTCTCATATCGAAACAGTGCAGCCCGTATCCCTGTGAAAGATCCTGACTGATCACGCCGGTCAGCCGGTATGCGATAAAGCTGTTGGACTGCAGGATCTTGTATGTCTTTTCATATACTTCCGGCAGATTTCTCTGATACCAGATGATCTTCGGAGTCGTATATGAAGGCTGCAGCGGATTGCCGCATAATTCAAAAATTTTCTCCTTGCCGATCTTTTCATTATATTCATCACAGATATCTACTGCTCTTGTATCCATCCAGATCGGGGTATTGGTCAGGACATTTCCCTCGCGGTCAACCGCAATGGCAGACCAGCTCTGCCCGTCGATCCCTACTCCTTTGATCTCAGTCGGATCGATCCCGCCTTTTTTCAACACTTCCGGTATGGCTTTGCACACAGCATCCCACCATTCATCCGGATCCTGCTCCGCCCATCCCGGATGGGGGTAATACACCGGATAATCGCCGTTTCCTGACGCAGCCACCTGTCCGTTTCTCGTAAATGCAGCAATCTTGCAGGCACTCGTTCCGATGTCGATCCCTAACAAATATTCGCCCATAATAATCTCCTCTATCCTGTATCAGACTTTCCTGTTCAACGCCTTTACCGAGCGTCCTTCGACAAATCCTGTCTTTAAAGTCACGGTCACTGTCGTGCGCTCTCCGTCAGCTTCCTGCTGACCGGCATCCAGGATCCGGTCTTTGCCTTCCAGCTTTATGATCAAAGTCTCGGCAGCTTCCTGCGCGATCTTTGCCGTCGGCTGTGTAACGATACTGAGCCTCGGGACAGATGCTTTTGCAAAATCAACATTATCGAAACCGATCACAGACAGTTCGTCCGGAACATGGATCCCCAGATCATTGATCTCCATTATAGCGCCGACCGTCATCTCATAGTTCGAAATAAATATGGCAGTCATATCCGGATTGGCTTCCCTCAGCCGTCGCATGGCGGCAGCGCCCCCGGCGATCGTATAATTACCGCGTGCGATCAGACTGTCGTCACATACGATCCCGCTTTCCCGGACGGCTTTCTGATATCCCCGCTGTCTCTCTCTGGCAGTATAGACATCTTCCGGCCCGGCGATCATGCCGATCTTTGTATGTCCCGCCTGTATCAATCTTTTCACTGCGTCCTCTGCTGCACCTTCGTTGTCCACCAGAATACAGTCACAGGCGACATCTCTCATTTTACGATCGATCATCACAACCGGTTTCCCTGCTCTGAGGAATTTCTGAAAACCAGGATCTGATGTTCCTGTCGGCATGACGATCAGACCGTCTACCCGCCTGTGATAAAGAAAATCAACAGCCTCTTTTTCCCGTTCCGGATCGGAACGGCAGTCACAGATCATGGTCGCATAGCCATGGCTTCTTAAAATATCTTCTGCCTCCGTAATGATCTCCGCAAAGAAAATATTATTAAGCTCAGGGATAACGATCCCTATAGTTTTCGTCCGATTCGTCTTGAGCCCTCTTGCGACTTCATTTACTTCAAAATGAAGCTCTCTGATCGCTTCTTCGATCTTAATGCGGTTCTTCTCCCGAACATTGCCGCCATTTAAATAAGAAGAAATAGTGGCCAGCCCGAGACCGGTACGCTTTGCGATATCTTTCATCGTCGCTCCCATTATGCACACCGCCTTTTTATATGATCTTACTCTGCCTTTCCGTCGCAGCCGCACATCTTCATACGGATCTTAACCTGCTCTTTGACTGCTTCCATTCCGACATTGCCCAGTTTCTTCGGATCGTATGTCTCAGGCTTCTCCTCAAGGAGCTTCTTGACAGCGGCTGTGTATGCAGCTCTTAACTCTGTTGCAAAATTCACTTTGCACATACCGCGCTCCACACACTCTCTGACATCCTCTTCGCTCAGTCCGGATGCTCCGTGAAGTACCAGCGGCACGGATACAACTTCTTTGATCGCGCTTACCCTTGGTTTGTCAAGCACCGGTGTGCCTACATAGAATCCATGGGCCGTTCCGATCGCAACTGCAAGGGAAGAAATACCTGTACGCTCTGCGAACTCTTTTGCTTCCATCGGATCTGTATTAGTATCTGCATCTGCCTCAAGATCATCTTCCTTGCCGCCGACTTTTCCAAGCTCGGCCTCAACCGGGATACCGATCGCTTTTGCAACGTCTACAACTTTCTTTGTGATCGCGATATTATTTTCGAAATCCTCATGTGAACCATCGATCATGACAGATGTGTAGCCTGCTTTCATTGCCTGTACGGCAAGATCAAAGCTGTTGCCATGGTCCAGATGCAGGCACACTGGAACGGATACTTTTGCAGCTTCCGCTTTTACGATTGCAGCGTAAGTTTCAACTGTTCCGTATTTAATCGTACCGGGCGTGGTCTGAAGCATAACGGGTGCTTTCAGCTCCTCAGCCGCTGCGAGCACCGCCTTGACCATCTCCATGTTTTCGACGTTGAACGCACCTACTGCGTAACCGCCTTTCTGAGCATCTAAGAGCATTTTTTCCGAAGTAACTAATGGCATGATATTTCCTCCTTCTTTTTAAACCGAAACGTTTCGGTTTTTCTTATGTTTTTATATTAATACATGCCCCGTATGAAGTCAAGACAATTTTCTACATTTTATCAATCAATAAAGAAGGAGTCCCCGATAGGGAACTCCCATATTTGCTGAAAATTCATGCTTTCACTGCTCTCAGGCGAAAGAACAGATCTGCTCCCAGTCGACCGGTTCTGTCAGGTGGTACAATACCGGTCTCTGTCCGGGAACATTCACTTCCATATATTCATCGAATATATAAAATTCCGCCACATTCCTGACAACGCCGTACAGCACCGGTTCTTCGTCAGTTACCAGTGTATTATATTTGCTGAGCACCCGATCCGCCTGAAAACCGGAAAGGTATTCCGTCAGTTTATCCGTGTCACTGACCGGTACGAACTGCCCCGTATCTGCTGCGGTCTGATCTATATTTCCATCCGATGTGACACCGGCTTCTGAAATCCCGTCAGCTCGAAGCCGGAGTATACTGTCGACCGTATCCCGGTCTGTTGCAAGACTGATCTTCCCCGCGCAGAAAACACTTACCGCCATTACGATAAATAAGAGGACAGTCCCCAGTCTTTTCTTCCTGCCGCGCATGGTTGCCCTCATGCGATATCTCAGGGTTCTCGCAGAAGACGACAGACAGGTAGTAAATCCACGGGCATTCCCCGCTGTCGTCAGTAGCAGTTCTGCATATTTCTTTCGTTCCTCAGCGCCGGCGTCTTTCAGTACGATCTCGTCACAGGAAAGCTCCAGGTCGTCTTCTGCTTTCTTTATAGCCATCCATACCAGAGGATGCAGCCAGCCAAGGGCATTGCAGAATCTCAGGAAAAATTTAGTGTGGACATCGTTTCGCTGTATGTGGTGCAGCTCGTGCGATAAGATAAGTTCTGCCTCCCCGGTCGAATACGTCTTTTCCGGAAGGTATGTGATCCTGTGATTTTTTCGCATTCCCACAGTCAGTGGTGTATGGATTACACTGCAGTACCTCAGCTCTATCGGGAAATACATTTCCATTTCCTCTTTCAGACTGTCCCACATTTCTGCGAGTTCGCTGTCGTCTGCAGGGCGGGAATGCTTCTTCAATTTCCTGACAAACCATAAATGAGAAATTATCTGCTGTGAAAATATGATGACAAATCCGGCGGACCAGACGACAAGCAGTACTCTCAGGAGCATTTCCGGAATATAGAGAACGGCTGCGGGCTCGGTTGTTATATTAAACAGCATATGAGGCTGATAAAATAAAAACACCGGGATCAGCCAGAACGTGGCGCAGGTCTTTGCTGTATAATACCTTCTCAGAACCGGCAGGAGAAAAAGAAGCAGAGTGAAATAGGCACTGACAAATATAAAAATGTCTATAGCAATACTCAAGATATACTGTTTCCCGTCCAAAGCCCCATACAGCCAGTAAAAAAGCACCGTATACATAACAAGCAGGATTGGAAATATGATCGGATCAAACCAGACTACAGTATCTCCTTTTTCAGCTTTCCATTCGCTTAATCCGCCGTTCTCGGCTTTCCATGATCTACGAAAACCGATTGCCAGAATAGTCGCCAGAAACAAAGCCCAGAACCCCCGCAGCATATATGCAGCAGTCAGATCTGTCATCTACAACTCCCCCTTTTCGAGCAGCTTTCTCAATTCTTCCAGTTCCTCTTTCTTAACACCGCTGTCGCACAAAGCAGTGGCAAAACCGGCGACCGATCCGTGAAACAGCCTGTCCAGGAACGATCTGCTCTCCACCGCAAGATACTCCTTTTCCGAAACAAGCGGTTCATACAAATTGGTTCTCCCTTCTTTTTGAAGGGAAAGGAAGCCCTTATCACAGAGTCGTGTCAACAATGTCAGTATAGTTGTCGGTGCCAGCGGATGTGTCATATTCAGCGTGCTCTCGATCGTCATTCTGGATACAGGTGTTGTCTCATGCCATATAATCTGCATGATCTCAAGTTCACTCTCCGGAAGACGTTTTATCTCTCTGGTATCCATCATGTCATCTCCTTTCTCTATCGCATTTCTACTATTGTAGAACAATTATATTCTACAATAGTAGAAAAGTCAATTCTATATAACTGAACATCAGATCCAACATCAAAAAAAGACATCAGAACCGCTGCTTTATTAACGGCTGCCCTGATGTCTTTCTTCCGCTCACTTTATATCTCTTCCACATATTCTCTGTATTCCGATTCACTTGCGAAGAGCATGTAATATCCGTTTACCAGTCCCATATAACCTTCCGATGTATTGTACCCTTTCATACTGCAGACCTCCATAACCTTTATAATCTCGTTTTCCTGAGCTGGTTATAGTCTACAATATTATGTGTCCTATAAAACGGACTTTACTCTATCTTTCCAAATATTTTAATCTTTTCAAAAAGCAATCACCAATTCTCCTGAAAATATTCTCACTGGTATTTTTTCATCCATCCCGTAAATCACCGGAGCGGACTTTCCTTCAAAATCATAGACAAGTACGCGCTCTCGTTCCGGATCTACGATCCAGTATTCTCTTACCCCCGCTGCATTGTACTTCTTCATCTTGATTTCATAGTCCCTTTTCCGCGAAGAATGAGAAATGATTTCCACAACAAAATCCGGTGCGCCCACGATCCTCTCTTTCTTTACTTTATCTGGATCACAGACAACTATGATATCCGGAACAAGCATCGTCCTGTTATCATTCACAAGCTGTACGTCGATCGGGCCTGCAAACACACGGCAGTTTCCGCCCTTTTTATTGATGTAAGTACCGATTTGAATGCTTAAACTCATTGAAATACTCTGATGTGTAATCCCCGGAGATGCCATATCGTAAAGTACGCCGTCTATAAGTTCTACTCTCTGATCTTCCGGGATCGCGCAGTAATCCTCTATCGTATACCCGTCATACGGCTTCGCATTGTATGCTGCTTCCTCTCTTACTACATTGTATTCGATATTTTTCCCGTCTTTTTCGTTTTTCCTGTCCATGTCATATTCCATATGATCCATAAGCCTTCCCCTGCCTTTCATCTGAGAATCCTGCCGGAAACCACATCTCTATTCTATAGAATCGAAATATATGTGTCAAACCGGGGATAGAAAAAGTAAAAAGCACCTAAAATCCCGTACCTCTGCTTCATTTATCTCCACAGAAATACGGGATTTATCCAGAGTGTTTATTCAATTCGTTATCTTCCGGTCAGAACTCTTTGCTCACAGTGTCAGCCCCACTTGTTTCCGCCGTCACTTTGATCTTTTTGCTTCCGGAAGGCCGTACCGCAAGAACCGCTCTCCCATAAAATGTTGTATACTCACCGTCTATAAAATTCTCTGTACTGTACGGAAATGCGCTGCCGAATCCCTGAAGCTTTCCGTCTCCCTCTACAGTCACTTTGATCTTTCTGTCGCAGTCTGTCTTCAGTTCACCGCTTTTATCTGTCAGTTTTATCTCGAAGAAACGGATATCCTGCCACTCATTCCCCTGCTCTTCGCAGATTCGGATTTCCAGTTCATCTTCCGCTGTATTCACGCGATGTCTGCCGGCTTCTTTCCCGTCTCTGTAAAGAACGGCTTCCACATATCCCGGCTCGTAAACGGTATCGAATACCGTAACGCCAGCCAACAGTTTCCCTTCTGATTTCTTTCGTACGCTCTTGCGGCCGGCGCTCTTTCCATTCACGATAAGTTCCGCTTCATCTCCCATGCCATACACTTCAATGGAAACCGCTTCACCTTCATGTCCTTTCCAGCTCCAACTCGAAATAACATCCGGCCATGACCACGGTGTCTTAAGCGCATTTTCTGCATCATGATCCATATTTTTCACAGCAAGGAATGGCTTTTTTCTGTGCCCCACTACACACTCCCGGTAGAAGCTCTGTGGTCTGCGATATCCTGTAATATCAAAATCACCACTATTGGATAATTTGTACGGAAAGACTTCATAGATATCGCCGCTCTTATTGACAGTACCTCTGTTCCGTCCGATTCCTGGTTCGCCCAGATAATCCCATGACGTCCATGAAAAGTCACCTAAAATGTTCGGATACTTCTCAACCATTTCCCAGTTTTTAGCGATATTCCGCGGGAATGTCTCGCTGCCCACACAGATCCAGTCTGTATATTTCTCCATATCCAACAGCTGCTTATCCTCAGCATAATTATATCCAACAATATCAATATTTCCTCCGGCTTCCTCTGTCGCCGCCACTACCGCATCCGCGCACTGCATTTCATTGATTTTGTCCATCATTTCAAAGATCACGGTATTGATATCCGTACTCTTCTTTTCTTCAGGTATGGCTGATGCTCCCGGAGATACAGTCAGCATGGCATTGATTCCCGCTGTTACATATCGGGTACTGTCAAGTTTCCGGAATCGGTTTGCCAACA
>DYCJ01000049.1:9160-13177 GCA_019418195.1 Clostridiales bacterium
ATACATAACTACACTCGGATGATTGAAACACACATCCACCAACATCTCTGCAGACTTTTCCCAGTCATCCGCAAATGTCCTGCTGAAGTCATCTTCTGTTTTTCTGTAATTCCACATATCTGTCAGTTCCGCCATCACAAGCATGCCGTATGTATCACATGCATCCATCAGTTCCTCACTCATCGGATTATGCGAACAGCGGATGGCATTATATCCGGCTTCCCTGAGCAGCCTGATCTTCCGGTATTCAGCACCTTTAAATGCCGCACTTCCGAGAATACCGTTATCATGATGTATACAGCCGCCGTACAGACATACACTTGCTCCATTGATACAAAATCCTTTCCTCCGTCCGAGCGAAAGTGTCCGGATGCCTGTACGGAACAGCTCTTCATCAACTGTCTCATCTCCATCCAGAAGCTTAACCCTACATTCGTACATATGAGGGTTTTCCGGATCCCAGAGTTTCGGTGCGTCCATATAGATTTTCCAGTTTGCGCAGGTTACAGCCTGCTCTTTCAGCGTAACCTTTCTTCTGCTGACACAGGCAATATTTCCATTCTCGTCCCGGAACTCGATCTCGACATTCACCGTACATGGCAGGATATCTTCATTTTTAATATCCATACGCGCCGTAAGTGCCGCTTCCTCTCCATCCGCATACTCGGTATTGATCTTAACTTTCCCCGGACAGAAATGAATCTTACCGCTTCTGAGCAGATAAACATTTCTGTATATCCCGGCACCCGAATACCAACGGGAGTCACAGGATGTATCCGCCTCCACGGAAATCAGATTTTTAGCTCCGTATTTCAGTAATGCATGGATTTCAACAAAAAACCGGTCATAACCGCATCTGTTTCCACCGGCGTATACACCATTGACAAATACTTTTGAATTTTTATAAACGCCATCAAACTGAAGCACAATATATTCGCCTTTCCACTCAGGCTCCACATACACTTCTTTTGAGTAGAGAACAAAAACGTTGGGATAAAAGCCTTTTTTTCTGTCCCCGTCTTCAGAACAGGGAAGGCTGATCACTGCATCATGCGGAAGATTGACTTTCTGCGGCGGAATATCCGCAGGTTTCGATCCAATCCTGTTATATTTAAAATACCAGTCCTCGTTAAACAGTATTTTTTTCATTCTATTTCTCCTTTTCTGCCTGCTCTCTCAATCTCTTATTTTCCTTTTCTACATTCAGAAAAATAAGCACGATCAGTGTAATCACTGACGGAATAGCTACTGCCAGGATATATCCGTAATTGATCATATTCACAGTGAAGGCTGACTGTACTTCTGCCGCGCCGTCAAATTTAGCCAGTTCAAGCAGGATACCGGTTGCCGCTGTACCAAATCCTGTACCCACTTTCAGACCTACGGAAGAACAGGAATACATCATACCGGTTACACGTGTGCCGTATTTCAGCACAGAATAATCATCCGCCGCAGCGATCAGGGCATTCACACCGCCTCTCATTGGCGCGGTACCGATTGCCTTTCCGATAAGTCCGATTATAACAGCTATGAGACAGAACTCAGTACTGCCGCCGATCAGAGCCAGAACGCCTGTTGCGATCCCGAATACCGCGCCCCAGATGCCGACTCTACGGATCCCAAATTTTTCAGTAAGCTGCGGGACGAAAAGAAGTACGATGATTGCCGGCACCATGGCAACCATACTCAGTGTACCGAGAAGACCTGCATTGTTGAGCTTGTAGGTTGTATAATAAATCCCAAGTCCTGACGTGACCCCGCTTGCCAGATACATCACAAGATACCAGAGCAGGACGAGGAGAAAGTATTTATTTTTGAAAAGAAGCACAACAGATCTGACAAATCCAACCTTCTCTTCGGCTGCGCTTTGCGCACTATCTTCCATCAGTTCACTTTCTGAGAGTTCCTTTACCGCAAGCACCGGGATGAAAAGGAATACAAAACAAATGATTGCATAGATCAATGATACGATCGTCCATCCATGCTGACCACCTCCAAAGAATTCAACCAGATCAGATGTAAATGTACCAAGCAGGATAACCGCGATCCCGGCAAAAATAAAACGATAGCTTCCAAGCTGAACACGTTCTTTTATATTCTTTGTTACAAGCGCCGTCATGGAAGAATATGCAATATTGCTCATTGTGTAGAACACAACGCCCATAAGCGTATAAACGATGAAAATATATATGTACTGCGTATTTTCTGAAAAACTTCCCGGTATATTAAACAGCAGGAATGTAAACAATGCCACCGGAAAAGCACTGATCGCATACCAGAATCTGGCCTTTCCCATTTTACTCTTCGTCTTATCGATGATCCGTCCCATAATAACGTCCGATATACCGTCCAGGAACTTGGAGAGCATCATGATAACACCGATCACACCCGCGCTTATTCCCAGAGTATTGGTACAGTAGATCAGGACAAACGATGACACGAATGTCCAACAATAGTTTGATCCAAGATCTCCCACTCCATATCCTACCTTCTGCATGAAAGTCAAATATTTCTTTTCTGATGCATTTCCCATACCTCATTACCACCTTCCTGTAATCTTTTGTTGAAATTGAATCATTAATGTTCCCGGAAACTTAAATAACTTGTTAAAAGTATCTCTTTTCTGACCCGAATTTCCAATAACAAAAACAGGACATAGGGAAATATTCATATCAAAAACGTGCCAAAAGGAGTCATTTGGTACAATAATAAACAATTCCATAGTATAATAAAATTGCAATTCAAAAACTTATGATCGGGAATATACGGAAGCGAAGGAGAACAGGATATATGAACAATACGAATCGGTTTCAGAATATGAATCAGGGTCCGCAGAATGCCTTTGACATTCATCAGTATGGCAGTTCCATTTCCGCGCTGTATGAATTAAAATCCCCTTATGCACTTATAAAAGAAAGATTTGATTATAACGATAATCTGTTTCTTTCGTCCGCGGAAGCACCTCTCTATTTCTACAGCAGCACTGATCCGCTGAACGACAGTACTTTTAATTATTCCCAGACACATCAGCATGATTATTTTGAGATTATGTTCGTAATGGATGGAAATACTGTCCAGAAAATCGAAAATCAGAAATATCTGTATCATACCGGACAGTGTTGCCTTTTGAATCACGCGGTTCGACATCGCGAGCAGCCTTGCGGCAATTCATCTTTATATTTTCTGATGCTGTCTGATGACTTCGTCACCCGGATGATCCAAAATGATCTTTGCTTCAACACAGACGGTTCGCATCAACTGCGCAGCAATACCGTTTATGAGTTTTTCCGCAGATCATTAAAATCACGCGATAAACAATACATGGATTTCTATCCTAAAGTTACCTCTGAAAGAATAATTCCGTTATTGGATAATCTGTTTTTAAAACTGTCCAGAGAAAATGCCCGTCTTTCATATGGCAGCTATCCGGTAATTCAGGGAATCATCTCGGAGATATTCGGAATCCTGCTTGATTACTCACTTTATACTTCACGCAGGATATCTGTAGACAACAGCAAACAGGAAGCTCTGTTTATACAGATCCAGAGACTTCTGGAATCTCACAGCGGCAAGATCAGCCGTCAGGAAATCGCGGAAACGCTTCACTACAGTGACAGCTACCTGAATAAGATCGTCAAACAGTCTGTGGGAATGAGTCTTCTTGAGTACAGAAAATTCTTCACGATAAAAGAAGCCGCACACCTTCTCGGCAATACAGACAAAACGATATCCGAAATCATCGATGAACTCGGATTCTCGAGTCGGACATACTTTAACAACCTTTTTAAAAAACAATATGGCATCACGCCTTCACAGTACAGAAAAAATATCAGAAAGGACTCATGAAAAGAGCACCTGAAAGATCATTCTCTCAGGTGCTCCCTCTCATTCCTATGGAATTGTCCGTATACCTTCAAAACTACATACAAAGAATCAATCATCCATCTTTACCCTTTCGGGTTCCTATTCCCGCTTTGGTTATGCCCTCGACCTATTAGTAACAGTCAGCTCCATGCG
>DYCJ01000005.1:0-14986 GCA_019418195.1 Clostridiales bacterium
CCCTCCACGGGGCGCATACCGCCTTTTCTTGTTATCCAGCCCTCCGGCTGTATCAGTTGAGCAAAAGTCAGCGTGGGATTGATGTGGTATCTTTAACTTTGGGAAAGTCCAAGTTCCCATTTTGAGACAGTCTGGCGGGTGACGCCAAGCTCGTATCCGAGCTGCTCCTGAGAAAGACCCTGCTGCTTTCTTAAAGTAATAAGTCGTTCCTGAAAAGTCATGATAAAGTTTCCTCCTGTAATAAATACATACAGACGGTCGGCAGCGCTGCGCTTTGTCTGACAGATACAGAATAGCAGAGAGTGTCAACAATTGCTACCATGAACCGTTGGAACTTTGTCAACTAAAGTTAACGTGAAACAAAATAAAGTAATAAGAAACAAAAAAGCATCCACTCTGCTTCAGGAAGAGCCTGACAAAACAGACGAACAGGTGGCAGAGATGGTCATCTACGGAAAGGAAGAAAAGTGAGATGGAAATAAATATCAAAGTCGACTACAAGGCAGTCGAAGAGGTCGTGCGCCGTGCGGGCATGATGATAAAGGAGGCGCATCTGTCGGCAGATTCGGTACAGCACAAAGAAGGAGCTGCAAATTTTGTTACGTCTTATGATGTGGAGATCCAGAGATTTCTGATCGACGAGCTGCACCGTACTGTACCGGAGGCAGCCTTCTTCGGCGAGGAGGAGACAGAAGGGAATACCAGGGAGAAAGAACTTGGCGGGCTGTGCTTCCTGATCGATCCAATTGACGGTACGACGAACTTTATGTTCCGGTATAATTACAGCTGTGTTTCCGTGGGTCTTGCATATGGGAAGGAAATGATCGCAGGCTTTGTATATAATCCGTATGTGGATGAGATGTTCACTGCGGTGAGGGGGAACGGTGCATATCTGAACGGGAACAGGATCCACATGCCGGACAGCACTCTTGAAGAAGGGATTGCCTCTTTCGGATGCGCGAGATACAATAATTCCCATACAGACGTTTTGTTCTGTGTAGTACAGGAGATGTTTAACCGCAGTCTTGCAGTGAGATGCGGAGGTTCGGCGGCGCTTGATCTTTGCCGTGTGGCAGCCGGAGCAAGTGTTGTATATCTGGAGATGAAGCTGAATCCTTATGATTATGCAGCGGCGTCCATTATTATAGAAGAAGCGGGAGGAGTGATCACGCAGACAGACGGGAGTAAGATCACGCTGGATCAGCCGTGCTCAATATTGGGAGCGGCGCCGAAGGCGGCAGGTGAAATGCGGGAGATGATAGCAGCGTATATGCAGCAACATTGACAATGAGGGAAAACTGCGCAGGTAATAAGAAGAAACAGCGGTGATAAAATAACAGGGCGGCACGGGATTATTTTTCTGATCTGAAAAGATCACGGAAATATCCCTGCCGCCCTGTTATCTTATGCACTGATGATCTCAGTCAGGGCGCCGAGAAGATCTGCGTCCAGATCCATGGTCTGGAGCTGGGAGAGCAGGATCGTTCTGTCGTCTGATCTCTGGATCATGCTATAGAGCGTATCTTTTAGGACGAAAGAAATTTCTGCCTGATTCAGGAAGTCAAAGCATTCTTTTACAATGTCGTTCTCCGCTGCTTCCGCGTGTTCTGCGAGGAGCCGGATCTGTGTGCAGACGGGAACATCCTTAAGCGTACAGGTGAGGACGCATGTCTTTTCATCATAAGTGATACTGCAGCCGGATGCCTCCGACAGGCAGGAGACGCCGGTATATACGGAGGTACGATCTGTGCAGTCTTTTACACCGTGCAGCTGAATGACATATGTACGTTTTTCGGGAATTAAATTTGTTTCGCCACGAGCTTCTTCTATGATAAATTCGGCATCATCGCCCCATTGAAATTTCATGTCTGTTGTAACACATTTGCCGGATTTGTAGCCTTCTGAAATATTGTCGTCTTCATAGAGGCTAAAACTGCCGTCCGCGCCTGCGTAAACATGGATACGAAGTTCCTGCGGATTGCTTCCCGCATCTTTTATCTCATCGGTCATAGGTATGACAGCTCCGGCTTTTGCGAGAACAGGAATGGAATTGATATCCCGGTACATGGACAGGATACGTCCGCCTCTGTATTTCCTTCCGGTGAATATGTCGTAACAGATCCCGTCCGGAAGCCATACTTTCACTTTTGCCATATTCAGTTTCGGGATGCGCGGCGAGGTGACAGGCGCCGCGATCAGCTCGCTTCCGAAGAGATACTCGTTGGGGAACTGATAAGCTTTTTCTTCTTCCGGCCAGTTGTAATACATCGGCAGCATCAGCGGTATATCCTCTTCGTATGCGCGGTGGTTCATTGTATACAGATAAGGAAGAAGTCGATGACGGAGTCTCAAGAACTCTTCCATCATTGAGCAGATCTCCGGTCTGTAGCGCCAGGGTTCTTTTCCGTTGAATTCGCTGTTGCTGGAGTGCAGGCGCATGATCGGCGAGAATACACCGAACTGTAGCCATCTGCCGGCCATTTCATCATCTTTGAACCCCCTCATATGACCGCCGATGTCATGACTCCACATTCCGTAGCCGATATTTGACGCGGTGGAAGTAAAATATGGCTGGAACGCAAGCGAATCCCAGGTGATAATAGTATCGCCTGAAAATCCAACAGGATAGCGGTGGCTTCCGGGACCTGCATATCTGGAGAAGGTCATGGGACGCTTCCCGTCTCTCGCGTTGTCCAGATAGTGATAGTGGTTCAGCATCCACAGAGGATCCAGCCCTTCGATCTTGCTGACGCCTCCGGACTGCCAGTCGATCCACCAGAAGTCTACGCCTTTTTCTTCGGCAGGGTGGAAGATGTGCCGGAAGCATGCATCGAGAAAATCCGGATTTGAGATGTCAAATACAACGGGCTGTTCCGTGTCCGGATCGATCCCCATGGCCTGAGCCATCTCAGGGTACATCTCCTCAAAAGCGCGTATGCCGTCAGCCGGATGGATGTTCAGTGTGATATGCAGGTTCCGGTCGTGAAGCCATTTCATAAAACCTTCCGGATCGGGGAAGAATTCCCTGTTCCATGTATATCCTGTCCAGCCGCTTCCGTATTTTGGATCGATGTCTACCAGATGCCAGTCCATATCGATAACGGCGACAGAGAAAGGAAGGTTCTCGTTTTCAAAGCGTTCCATCAGTTCCTTGTAAGATTTTTCGGTATATTTATAGTAACGGCTCCACCAGTTCCCGAGTGCGTAGCGCGGAACCATAGGACTTTTTCCGCACAGGCGGGCAAAGTCCCTGAGCGCCTGCAGATAGTCATGCCCGTAAGCCCAGAAATAGATGTCGATGCATCCTTTGCGCCGGGGCTCAACCCATCCGTCTTCCCGGATAGCCAGAGACCGGCTGTCGTCCATTACTGAGAAGCCGTTCCGGCTTATGATACCGTGCTCCAGTGGAATAGCGCCGTCCGCCTCATCCAGAGTACGGGCAGTTCCGCCCAGATCTTTGAAATCTTCGCCGTAATGCCAGATGCTGTGATAAGCGCTGTAGTTGCCGATAGCCTGTATAGAGAGACCGTTGGCGGAAAACGGCTTCCGGTCATAGATCAGATGCGCTTTTGGTGTGATGATCTCAAGGGAATCATCTGCATCTATTATGCGGAAGGTACTTTTGGGAAAGTTTCGGTTCCATACGGACTGGGTAGCCCTGTCTTCAAAAATTCCGTCCGGGTCATATTCAAGACGGAGAAGCCCTTCTGTAAGAACAGATATCCGCCAGCAGTCTCCTTTAATGATATTTTCAGGTGCAGTCTCAGGATGAGTTTCTGCGATCAGTTCTGGTCTCATATTCGAATCTCCTTTCAACTGGTTTGCCGCGCGCTGGCAGGCGCCAGTGCGCGGCAGGCGGCAGAAAAACTGCCATATCTATATTAACCCTTGACCGCTCCGGCGGCAACACCTGCCACGAAGCGTTTCTGGAATATCACGTACACGATGATGACCGGGAGGATCGAGATCGTAGTTGCTGCGAACAGTCCGCCGTAATCTGTGGAATACCTTCCGTTAAAGAGGGTAAGACCTACGGCAAGGAGCTGTTTCCCTTCGCTGTCGATCATCAAATATGGCCAGAGGTAATCTTCCCATACCCAGAGGAACTGGAAGATCGCGATAGCGGATATCCCGTTTTTACACAGGGGGAGCACCAGCTTGTGGAATGTCTGGAACTCATTGGAGCCGTCCATTCGGGCAGCTTCTATCAGTTCATCGGGAATGCTCTCCATGTTCTGTTTCATCATGAAGATACCGAATCCGCTGACCATCACAGGCAGGATCAGGGATATGTAAGTATCCTGAAGACCGGCCTCCATGAACATAGTGTATCTCGGGATGATCGTAACTGACCATGGCACCATCATCGTCATCATGACGAAACCAAAGATGATGTTTTTGCCCTTAAACTGATACTTGCCGAGTACGTAGCCGCACAGGCAGCTCGTATAGATCACGAGCACGGTAACTGCAACGGCGATGAAAATACTGTTCATAAAGTAACGCAGAAAATCAAAGGTCTGCTGAAGGTTCATGTAATTGTCGGTGGTCGGCTCCTGCGGGAGCAGCGTCTGAACGATGGACTGGATCTCGCCGTTTGTCTTAAAGGAGGAGAGCACCATCCATACGAACGGGAAGACCGTGATGACTCCGACCAGGGCGAGCACGACGTATAAAGCTGTTTTCAATACCTTGTGTTTCATATCCTGACCTCCTTAACTTTCATTTGCTCCGGTGACCTTGAACGAGATCACGGTGAATAATGCGGTCAGCACCAGGATAAACAGAGAAATGGCTGATGCGAACCCGAAGTTATACTGTTTAAACGCCTGATCATAGACGAGGTATGAGCTTAAGTAGGTCGAAGTTCCCGGGCCTCCTGTAGTCATGACCAGTACCGGTACATATGCCTGCAGGTAGGAGATGATCGAGGTGACTACGACGAACAGCATGGTCGGCTTGAGCAGAGGCAGTGTGATATAGCGGAAAGTCTGCCATGCATTCGCCCCGTCGATGCTCGCTGACTCATAGCAGTCGGACGGCAGGGAAAGCAGACCGGACAGGAAGAGGATCACTGCGTATCCGAAATCCTTCCAGATCGTCATCACCATCAGGGCGGGCAGAGCGAAACTGCTGTCAAACAGCCAGTTGATATCCAGCCCGAAGATATTGTCGATGAGTCCGAACTGCGGATTGTACATGATCTTCCACACATATGCAACAGCAACAAGCGGAGTTACGGTCGGCATGTAAAAGATTGTGCGGAACAGTGTCTTGTGCTTCATCAGTTTTGAGTTCAGCGCGTAGGCGATCGCCAGTCCGAGGAGTACACGGAAGAAAACGACGACCACGCAGAAGATCACGGTATTTGCCATGGACTGCCAGAATGTCGGATAGGAAAACATACGGACATAGTTGTCCAGTCCGATCCAGTTATAAGTCTGGTTCAGGGGATTCCACTGATGGAAGCTTCCCGCGATGACGATGACCACAGGGATGATCAGGAAGATCGTCATATAGATAATGAGGAATCCCATCGCGATATTCCGCATCCAGATTTCGCTTTTACTTTGAAGCGGTCTTCTTTTAAACATAAATTTCCCCTCCCTTATTCTTCATAATAGGCGTAGAGACTCTCACTCGAAGTGAAGTCCGCGTTTGCAAGGTCGATGTCGATCGTATCCGCGGCAGTCTTAAGAGCGTCGTCCGCGTCTTTACCGTTATAGAGGATATCCTCTCCGGCGATCTTCAGATTGTTTTCGACTGTGGAAGGCATTGCTCCCGGCCAGATGTAGCGGTCGATATGCGGACCGACAGTCTTGACGATCGGGGTGTCTTTGAGCTCCGGCGCCTCCATGAGTGAGGACTTGGCAGGAATCAGGCCGCCGTCCTGGCTGAGCTTGATCTGCACGTCATCGCTGGCGAGGAAGAAGCGGATGAAATCCTGCGCGACTTCCTTCTGTGCGTCGGTCGCATTCTTGTTGATGCCCGGAGTGGATTCACCGTTATAACGGTAATAAGCGTAAGGTGTCTTTCCGTCCTGTGTCGGGATCTCGAAAGTTCCGTAGTTGATGTCCGGAGCGTTTGTGGCGAGATTGCCTACGAAGAATCCCCAGGCAAATACCATTGCGCTCTGGCCCTGATAGAAGCTCTGATCGTAGTTGGTACCGAAGTCCTTATCACCTACGTGGTATTTTTCATAGAGATCGATCAGGAAGGAGGCTGCATCCTTCATGCCGTCGCCGTCTACAAGAGACTCTTTACCGTCTGCTGAGAACAGATTGTCCCCGAACTGGTAGTTCAGGCCGATGACAGTAGAGTTGAAATAATTGTTATAGTTATATCCTGCCTGGATCATATTTCCATTTTCATCGAATTTCGTAAGCTTCTGGGCTACTTCGATAAATTCGTCCCAGGTCTTCGGGATATCGTCGTCCGTCAGTCCTGCTTCAGCCCAGAGGTCTTTGTTATAGTAAAACATTCCGGTAGACAGGCCGTAATCCATATAGTAGATGTTTCCGTCCATGAGATGGGTCGAAGCGGAAGGATAATCTGCAATGAGGTCATCTGTGCTGATGTCATAAGGTTCTATATAGTTGAGGAGCAGATGCTCGTAGCTGTTATGTATATTAAAGAGCGTCGGGCCTTCCTCATCCCTCTGAAGGGCAAGGGGAAGTTTGGTAAAGAATCCATCCCACGGGTTGTTGATGACATTAATAGTTACATTGGGATGAATCTCCTGATAAGCTTCAGCGATACTGCGGAACATATCCTCTGTTGCCCAGACCCACCAGTCAATAGTGATGGGTTCGCCGTCGTTGACAAGATGGTTGGGATCGTAAGTGACATTGTCCCCCATGATCTCCAGACCTTTGTCCGCCTGTGTGTCCTGCGTGCCCTGTGAAGTTCCGGCTGTGTTTCCGCCGCCGCTGCATCCGGCGAGGGATAAGACAAGTATGAGGGCAAGGCAGAATGAAAGAAATCGTTTCATATCGCACCTCCTGATAAAGTTTTATTGTTACGTTAGCGCTAACTTTTGACAAAATTATAGAATTATCAGGAAAAAATGTCAATATAAATTTTGAAAAATATTGAATATATGGAAAAAATACCTTATAATTCTGTTAGCGATAACTATAAGAGGGATTCTCTTATAGAAAGTACGGAAATAGAAGAGATAAAGAAAAGAGAAAGGAAACTATGACGACATGGTTACATTAAAAGATATCGCAGAAAAAGCAGGCGTCAGCAGCATGACGGTGTCCCGTGTGATGAACGGAAAGACAGGAACTGTTTCTCAGCAGACTTCCGAGCGGATCAAGAAAATCGCTCAGGAGATGGGCTATGTTCCCAATTCGTCGGCGAGGGCGCTTGCGTCCCGTTCCTCCCGGCTGATCGCCGCACTGCTGCAGGAGTATGATGAGGAGAGAAATCCTCTGGAAGACAGTTATACAAGCTGTTTTCTCGGAGAACTCGCCCTCCAGATCAAGAAGGAGGGATATGACCTGATGCTCCATTATGTAAAAGATTACTCGGAGATCACTTACAGCCTGAAGTCGTGGAATGTGGCGGGAGCCGTGTTTATAGGGATGTTCGATGAAAGCATACGGAAGCTTCAGGAGGACAATCACATTCCGCTGATTTTTACAGACAGTTACAGTTCCATCCGCAGCATTACGAACGTAGGGATCGACGATTACAGAGGAGGAGAACTGGCAGCAGAGCATTTTCTGAAAAACGGTCACAGAAATGTAGCGTTCTACGGACCGGAAGTGCTGGATAACGGCGTAGTGATGCACAGACTCAGAGGATTTGTATCTGTGCTGCGGGAGGCGGGGATATCCCTGCCGCAGGAGAATTTTATCAATCTGGGCGTAAAAGATCTGGGAGAGGTACTGGCACGGTTGTGCAGCGGGAAAAATCCCGTGACAGGAATCTTCACCACGGCGGACAACTGCGCGTACCAGATTTATTCGGAGGCATACAGGAAAGGTCTTCGCATTCCGGAAGATCTGTCTGTCATAGGATTTGACGATCTGTCCATGAGCAGACTGGTCACGCCGCCGCTTACAACGGTCCGCCAGGATATTAAGAAGAAAGCACTGGTAACCTGTGATCTCCTTATGAAAAATATTAATGCGCCGGACGGTCCGTCGGAGAATATCGTGCTGAATGTAGAACTTTCCGAGAGAAAATCTGTCAGAAGATTATGATTATTATGATGATCCTGACAGAGCTTACCCGCCCGGAACAGGATCTGTGGAGAGCCGGCTCCGGCGTAACCGTGAAAATCCGTTGACAACTCATGCAGGATAATTTAGATTATAAGAAGGAAAGAACAGTAGCGTAATATTAAGAGGAGAATATATCATTATGAGATTAGGGGAAAAGCAGGTACTGACCGTCGTTAAAAAAGTGGATTTCGGCGTATACTTAGGGAGTGACGAGGAGCGCGTCCTGCTTCCGAAGAAGCAGGTGCCCGAAGAAATCGAAGTGGGAGACCCGGTCGAGGTATTTCTGTATAAAGATTCATCGGACCGTATGATCGCAACGACAAAGGAACCGAAGCTGACACTCGGAAACCTGGCAGTCCTGGAAGTTGTGGATGTGGGGCGCATCGGTGCGTTCCTTGACTGGGGGCTGGAGAAGGATCTGCTACTTCCATTTAAAGAGCAGACGACAAAAGTGGAAAAAGGTGACCGGTGTCTCGTCAGCCTTTACATCGATAAGAGCGGACGTCTCTGTGCTACGATGAAAGTATACCCGCTCCTGCGCACGGATTCACCTTATAAGAAAGACGATACAGTGCGCGGGACAGTGTATGAGATCAGCAGGGACTTCGGTGTGTTCGTGGCAGTTGACGACCGGTTTTCCGCATTGATCCCCAGAAGAGAAGTGTATGGCAGGATGTATATCGGTCAGCAGATCGAGGCCAGGGTGGCTGCGGTAAAAGCCGACGGCAAACTGGATCTGAGCGTCAGGGGAAGGATACCTGAACAGATGGATGCCGATGCCCGGAAGATCATGGACAGGATTGAGAAGAGCGGCGGAGGGCTGCCCTTCACGGATAAAGCTGATCCGGAGCGTATCAGAGACGAGTTTGGGATGAGCAAGGCGGCATTTAAAAGAGCGGTCGGCAGACTGTTGAAGCAGGGGAAGGTCAGGATAGACGAAAAGGGAGATAAAATCGTAGCAGTTTAGCGCCGTGACGGCTGAAGTGTTATGAAAATATCTTGCAATCCTTCCCAAATCGGTTATAATAATCAATAGGAGCGCGCATGGAAAAGCGTTCCGCAACATTTAGGTAATTAAAATATATGATCAGGAAGGAGAACATATCATGAAAGTTCAGAACATCACAGATATAGAAGGCTTTTTCAAAGTCGTTGACGAGTGCAAAGGAAAGGTTGAGCTCGTGACGGGCGAGGGAGACAGACTGAACCTTAAGTCAAAACTTTCCCAGTACGTATCTATGGCAAACATTTTCTCAAATGGTGAGATCCCGGAGCTTGAGGTTATTGCTTACGAGAAAGAAGATACAGACAAACTGATCAAGTTCATGCTTGATGGAGGAAATAACTAAGAATCCCCTGGAAATAAAGATATGACAGGCAAAGGCGGTTTCCGCGGTGAGGAAACCGCCTTTTTGTAATTGCCATTGTGTTATCAGAGGTGGAATATGAGTTTTGTACATTTGCATGTCCATACAGAGTATAGTCTGCTGGATGGATCGAACAAGATAAAAGAATATGTCGCGAGGGTGAAAGAACTCGGCATGGACAGCGCTGCGATTACGGATCACGGAGTAATGTACGGCGTGATCGATTTTTACAGGGCAGCGAGAGCACAGGGTATCAAGCCGATTCTCGGCTGCGAGGTCTATGTGGCGCCAAATTCCAGATTCGATCGGGAAGTGACAGGCGGAGACGACAGGTATTATCATCTTGTTTTGCTGGCGGAAAATAACGAAGGCTATGCAAATCTGATGAAAATTGTATCAAAGGGTTTTGTCGAGGGATACTATTATCGTCCCCGCGTGGATAAAGAACTGCTCAGACAGTATCACGACGGGATTATAGCTTTGAGTGCATGCCTTGCTGGTGAAGTCCAGCGTTATATTGTGAAAGGACTCTATGACGAGGCGAAGAAGACAGCTCTGGAGTACAGGGACATCTTCGGTGAGGACAACTATTTTCTTGAACTCCAGGATCACGGTCTGCCGGATCAGGCGCTGGTTAATCAGCAGCTCCTGAAAATGTCTGAGGAGACCGGGATTGAACTGGTGGTCACGAATGACGTACACTACACTTATGCTGAAGACGCGGTGCCCCACGATATTTTACTGTGTATCCAGACCGGCAAGAAGCTGACAGATGAAAACAGGATGCGCTACGAGGGCGGACAGTATTATGTGAAATCTCCCGAGGAGATGGAAAAACTGTTCCCCTATGCACTGCAGGCGCTGGACAATACACAGCGGATCGCGGACCGGTGTAATGTTGAGATAGAGTTTGGAGTCACAAAGCTTCCGAAATATGATGTGCCTGAGGGATACACTTCATGGGAATATCTCCAGAAACTCTGCCGGGAGGGATTGGAGAGACGGTATGGAGAACCGACGCAGGAACTGAAGGACCGCCTGACCTATGAGTTAGACACTATCAAAAATATGGGATACGTAGACTACTTCCTTATCGTGTGGGATTTCATCAAATACGCGAAAGACCACGGGATTGCGGTAGGACCGGGGCGAGGGTCCGCGGCGGGAAGTATCGTGTCCTACTGTCTGGGGATCACGACTATCGATCCCATCCGTTATCAGCTCCTGTTCGAGCGTTTCCTGAATCCGGAGCGTGTGTCTATGCCCGATATCGACGTGGATTTCTGCTTTGAGAGACGTCAGGAAGTGATCGATTATGTTGTGCGAAAATACGGAAAAGACAGAGTCGTCCAGATCGTCACGTTCGGTACACTGGCTGCCCGCGGAGTTCTCCGCGATGTAGGCCGAGTCATGGATCTGCCCTATGCATTTGTAGATTCCATTGCGAAAATGATTCCGCAGGAACTGAACATTACCATTGATAAGGCGCTAAAAGAAAATCCGGAACTGAGACGTACTTATGAGACGGACGAACAGGTAAAGACGCTGATCGATATGGGGAAACGTCTCGAGGGTCTTCCGCGTCACAGTTCCATGCATGCGGCAGGCGTTGTGATCAGCCAGAAGTCTGTCGACGAGTATGTACCGCTTTCAAGAGCGGCGGACGGGACGATCACGACCCAGTTCACCATGACTACGCTTGAGGAACTGGGACTTCTGAAAATGGATTTCCTGGGGCTGCGTACTCTGACGGTCATCCAGAACGCGGTAAATATGGTGTGCCGCAAACGCCCTGATCTGGATATGGAGAAGATCGACTATAATGACCAGAAAGTAATGGATTATATCGGAACCGGAAAGACAGACGGTATCTTCCAGCTCGAAAGCGCGGGGATGAAGAGTTTCATGAAAGAGCTGAAACCGCACAGCCTGGAGGACATCATTGCCGGTATCTCTCTGTACCGGCCGGGCCCCATGGACTTTATCCCGCAGTATATTAAAGGAAAGAACGATGCTTCTTCCATCACTTATGACTGCCCGCAGCTAAAGCCGATACTGGAGCCGACATACGGATGTATCGTCTATCAGGAGCAGGTCATGCAGATCGTGCGTGACCTGGCCGGATACACACTGGGACGAAGCGACCTTCTGCGCCGTGCCATGTCCAAGAAAAAGGGCGATGTGATGCAGAAAGAGCGCCAGATCTTCGTGTATGGAGATGAAGCAAATGATGTGCCGGGATGTATAAAAAACGGTATTGACGAGAAGACTGCGAACAAAATATATGGTGAAATGATCGATTTTGCAAAGTATGCCTTCAATAAGTCCCATGCTGCCGCATATGCGGTCGTAGCATACCAGACCGCGTGGCTGAAATACTACTATCCGGTGGAGTTCATGGCAGCGCTTATGACTTCCGTGATCGAGAATCCGTCCAAAGTGGCAGAATATATCTATGCCTGCCGGCAGATGAATATTCAGATCCTGCCTCCGGACATCAACAAAGGCGAGGCGGATTTCTCCGTTGACGGCGGAAATATCCGTTACGGCCTGGCGGCCATCAAGAGTATCGGCCGTCCGGTAGTGCAGGCGATAACGGAGGAAAGGAACGCTTTTGGTCCATTTAAAACTCTGGAAGACTTTATCACCCGCATGTCTGCAAAGGACGTGCTCAATAAGAGGACGATCGAGAATCTGATCAAGGCGGGGGCACTGGATACCCTGGGCGGCACGCGCAAGCAGTTCATGAGCATTTATATCCAGATCGTGGAACATGTAAATCAGGAGAAAAAATATTCCATGTCCGGGCAGATGAGTCTGTTCGATCTGGTCGGTGAGGAGCAGAAAAGCGAATTTCAGATCAGGATGCCGGATGTTGGTGAGTACACAAAAGAAAATCTGCTGGCATTCGAAAAGGAGGTCCTCGGGATCTATATCAGCGGCCACCCGCTGGAAGAGTATGAAGAAAAATGGCGGAAAATGATCTCTGCAACAACGCTTGATTTCCAGCCTGATGAGGAGAGTGGAAGATCGAAAGTGCACGACGGGGCACGGGAGATCATCGGCGGCATGATCACGGACAAGACAGTGAAACACACGAAGACCAATCAGATGATGGCATTTGTCACTGTGGAAGATTTACTGGGAACTGTAGAAGTGGTGGTATTCCCGAGAGACTATGAAAAAAACCGAGAGTATCTTGAGGTGGACAACAAAGTATTCGTCAGGGGACGGGTGTCCGAAGAGGACGAGAAAGCCAGCAAACTGATCTGCGAGAAAGTGATCCCGTTCGAGAAGATGAAGAAAGAACTGTGGATACAATTCCCGGATAAGGCCGCTTTCCTGGAGAGCGAGCAGATCGTCTACGGGTATCTGGCTGACTCGGAGGGAGAAGATGAAGTCGTGATCTACTGCGCGAAAGAGCGGGCGATCAAAAAGCTGCCGAGGAATAGAAATATCCGGATCAACCAGCAGGTTTTGAGCAGACTGATGAATCATTTCGGGGAAAGCCGTGTAAAAGTGGTTGAAAAAGCTATTGAAAACCACTTCTAAATACGGTAAAATATTTTCGGAATTGTTAAAAATTTTTCAATTAGAGATTTTTGCAGTTATCTGACTTTATGGAAAGGTGGAGAAAACATGGCAGAGAATAATGAAATGGAAAAGTATGCGGAAGATTTTGAAGACCGTATCCGTACGATCGGAGTTCTTACAAGCGGCGGCGACGCGCCGGGGATGAATGCAGCAATCCGTGCAGTTGTCCGTACCGCTCTTTCTAAAGGCCTGAAAGTGCGCGGTATCCGCAGGGGATATCACGGACTACTCAAAGAGGAGATCATTGACTTGTCTGCTCGTGATGTGTCTGATACAATTCAGCGCGGAGGTACGATCCTCCAGACAGCGCGCTGTAAATCAATGCGTACAGAGGAAGGACAGCAGAAGGCAGCAGCGATCTGCAAGAAATACGGTATTGACGGACTTGTAGTCATCGGTGGCGATGGTTCCTTTGCCGGCGCACAGAAACTGGCGAACCTCGGGGTAAATACGATCGGTATTCCGGGAACGATCGATCTGGACATCGCATGTACAGATTATACGATCGGATTTGACACAGCTGTAAACACAGCTATGGAAGCTATCGATAAAGTGCGTGATACTTCCACCTCACATGAGCGCTGCAGTATTATAGAGGTTATGGGACGTGACGCAGGCTACCTTGCTCTCTGGTGCGGTATTGCCAACGGTGCTGAACGTATCCTGATGCCGGAAGAGCATGATTACGATGAAGCGGCTATTGTTGCGGATATCAAAGAATGCCAGAAGCGCGGTAAGAAGAATTATATCATCATCAATGCCGAAGGTATCGGTGATTCTATCAACATGGCAAAGAGAATCGAAGAAGCTACAGGCATGGAGACAAGAGCAACGATCCTGGGACACATGCAGCGTGGCGGAAGCCCGACATGTAAGGACAGAGTGTACGCGTCTGTTATGGGATCGATGGCGGTAGATCTGCTTCTGCAGGGCAAGACAAACCGTGTTGTAGGATACAAAGACGGCAAGTTTGTCGATTTTGATATTGAAGAAGCACTGGCTATGAAGAAGTCAGTCTCCCAGTATCAGTATGATGTAGCTAAGGTACTGGCACTGTAAATATAAGAGTAACAGGAGAGCAGGTTATTATGGAGAACAGGAATACAGCACCGGTAGGTGTGTTTGATTCCGGTGTCGGAGGGCTGACGGTGGCAAGGGAGATTTCCCGTCAGCTCCCGAATGAGAATATTGTATATTTCGGGGATACAGCGAGGGTTCCCTATGGAAGCAAATCGCAGAATACGATCATCCGCTTCTCGGAACAGATCATCCGCTTCCTGAAGACAAAAGAAGTCAAGGCCATTGTGATCGCCTGCAACACAGCGAGTGCATTGGCTCTTGATGCTGTCAGGGACGAGTTCGACGTCCCGGTAATGGGAGTTGTCATACCGGGGGCGCGCGCTGCAGTCGAGGCCACGAGGAACCGGAAAGTGGGAGTCGTGGGAACGGATGCAACAGTCCAGAGCGGTATGTACACAAAGATCATTCATTCAATGGCACCGGATGTTACTGTGATCGAAAAAGCCTGCCCTCTTTTTGTGCCTCTTGTGGAAGAGGGGTTCAAGGACCATAACGTAACACAGGAGATCATAGAGTATTATCTGGAGTCCATGCGGAGCTCGGATATCGATGCAATGATCCTCGGGTGCACACATTATCCGCTTATCAGATCAAAGATCAGAGAATATATGGGAGAGAAGATCCAGATCGTCAACCCCGCGTATGAAACCGCTATGGATCTGAAGAAACTCCTCCATGAACAGGGAATGGAAAATGACGGCGGCTCGGAAG
>DYCJ01000005.1:14996-20057 GCA_019418195.1 Clostridiales bacterium
GGTATTCGTTTTATGTAAGCGATGCAGCGGAGAAATTCCGCAGATTTGCGAACACAGTGATGCCGTTTGATGTGCCTACGACAAATGTCGTAAATATAGAAGAGTATTAGGAAATGAAAAAGGAAGTTTTGGTCAGCATATCAGGAAAACATATCGACATCATGAATGATCCGACAGCAGGCTATGAGACGGGAGACGACGATATCGAGGTCGTGACCCCGGCTAATTATTACTGTAAGAACGGAAAACATTATATCATCTATGACGAAGTGCTCGAAGGAATGGCGGGAACGATACGTAATAAGATCAAGATCACCGGGACCGACAGCATAGAGATCATGAAGAGCGGTGCTTCCAGCTCTCATATGATTTTTGAGAGAAACAGGAAGAATCAGACGTACTACCGCACGCCTTACGGTCAGATGCTGATCGGAGTAAATACAAAAAATATGGAAGTCAGCGTCGATGATGACAAGATCAAAGTCAGCCTTGACTATGAACTCGATGTCAACCATGAACCTCTGGCTGACTGCAGGATCAAAATGAATATCATGTCCAAAAACGATCCGGATTTCACAGTGCTCAGCAGTTAAAAAAGGGACGTTTTCGGAATATATATCATAACGCAAAACCGTTCCGATATATACTCCGAAAACGTCCCTTTTTAAAACCATATGATCACGATTTGTTCCGGCGGAAGAATCCTTTCTTCTTCTGCGGCTGTTCGATGGAACCGCCTCTGACGCTTTTGATACCTGTTATGTAAAGTCCGCTCACTACGGCTTTTATCTCTTTTTTTACAGGGATGACCTCAAATACTTTGCTGTCACACATCAGAGTCATGATCCTCGGGCCGACTTTTGCCTTAACGACCGGAACTTTCGTACGCCTTAAATATTTCGGCGTGTTTTCAAGAACAATAGCAGGGAGACCTGCTTCTTTTAGTTTCATTTTCTTTTTATCGATGACGAGCATGCTCACCGTCTGAGCCGCTGCTTCCATCTGCTCCTGCTGCTCGGCCTGTTTCTTTTCAGCTCTTTTGCCGAAGAAATACAAGGCAATGCAGGCGGCGATCAGGACAACGAGAATGACGATAAATACAATGGTGCCTGTACTCACGATAGAACCCTCCTAAACCTTAGATTTTCCGCTTTTGCGCACATAGTATTTTAACATTGTTTCAGGACAAGTGCAAGATAATAAGTGCATTTTAGAGGTTTAGGGTTTACTTTTCGAGGGAGAACCGAGTATACTGTTATAGTAGTGTCTCCAAGGGGCGGTCCGTCTTCAGCAGTTGGAACGAAGAGCGGATGTGGAAACACTGATATGAAAAAGGAGTTTGATTTATGGCAGAAATGATTTGGAACGGAGTGGTGACGGTCTATGACTTTATCATGGACAACATCGTTATCATTAATATCCTCTTTGCACTGATCATCGTGTTTTTTCAGAGGAGATCTCCGCAGACGGTATGGACATGGCTTCTTCTGCTTTATTTTATACCGATACTCGGCTTCATCATGTATCTGGTGATCGGACAGGATTTTCACAAAAGCCGGATGTTTAAGGCGAAAGAGATAGAAGGGGAACTGAAATATGCTGTGCGCCGTCAGGAGGAAACGATCTACCACAAGCGCCTGCGGCTTGCTAATCCCGAGATGACCCGCTTTAAGGATCTGATCCTCTATAATCTTGAAGCGGGCGAGGCCGTCCTCACCGACAATAATGATATCAGGATATATACGGACGGTAAAGAGAAGTTCCGCGCACTCATCGAGGAGATGCGTCAGGCAAAACGTTATATCCATGTGCAGTATTATATTATAAGAAATGATGAACTCTGGCAGGAGATCGAGAAAGTCCTTATCGAGAAATCCCGGGAAGGTGTGGAAGTGCGCGTACTGTTTGACAGTATGGGATGCAGGACTATGAAGAATAAAGACTGGGAGCGCCTGGAAAACGAGGGGATTCAGGTGGCAGAGTTTTTCCCTGCACTGCTGGGTAAGCTGCAGCTCCGTGTGAATTACCGTAATCACAGGAAGATCGTGGTCATAGATGGCAGGATCGGATTTGTGGGCGGCTTCAATGTGGGACGGGAATACCTTGGCCGGGACAAGAAGTTCGGCTACTGGCGTGACACGCATCTGTGCATCGAGGGCGCCGCTGTGACATCGCTTGCAGTGAGGTTTGTACTTGACTGGAATTACGCGGCAAAAGAGAATCTGTTCCTTGAAGACACGCTCTTTGAGATCCCGCAGTATACAAGACACGGCAGGGATCCGGTGCAGATCATATCGAGCGGTCCGGATTCCCAGATCAAGACGATCCACGACAATTATCTTCGTCTGATCCACAGCGCAAAAGATCATGTATATATACAGACCCCGTATTTTATACCGGATGACTCAATCCTCGACGCGCTTAAGATCGCCAGCAGGTCCGGGATCGATGTAAGGATCATGGTACCGTGCAAACCGGATCATCCGTTTGTCTATTGGGCCACTTATTCCTATGTGGGAGACATGGTTGCCGCCGGAGCGAAGTGTTATGTATATGATAACGGTTTCCTGCATGCAAAGACTATGTGCGTGGACGGCATGGTAGCATGTGTGGGAACGGCCAATATGGATATCCGCAGTTTCGGACTTAATTTTGAGGTTAACGCGGTCATTTACAGTGAAAGAACCGTGCAGAAGCTGGAGCGCGCATTTGAAAATGATATGACAAAGTGTACGCATGTGACGAGAAAAGTCTATGATGAGCGCAGTCTTGTCATTAAGGCGAAAGAGCAGTTTTCCAGACTTCTGTCGCCGCTGCTGTAGAAAATCCTGATAATGCTTTTATTGTGGTCGCAAATTGGCTGCGTAATCATTCTACAATTTCGTTTTTGGGTTTGTGGGAACAGATTCATAATCCGGATTTTAAACCTATCGAATTCGATAGGTTTAAAGCAGAGTCAAGCATATCGGCAGCTTGAAATTCTTAAAAAGAATCAGGAAACGATTGAAGTATTGAAACACAATTTGATTGAGGGGACAGGCAGACGATAAGTGATCAGGTTTTATCAAGTTTGAATAAAAAAGAGAAAGAGGAGACAAAAATGAAAAAGAAAATCGTAAGTGTAATGATGGCTGCCATGCTTGCAGCAAGTCTTGCAGGATGCAGCGGGGAGCTGTCCAATGACTATGTGACAGTGACACAGTATAAAGGGCTTGAAGTGCCGCAGCCTGCTCCGGCGGAGGAAGTGACGGATGACCAGGTTGAGCAGGTGATCCAGAGCAATCTTTCAGCATCTTCTACACAGGAGGAGATCACAGGCCGCGCTGCCCAGACAGGTGATGTTGTAAATATTGATTATACCGGGTATATAGACGGAGAGGCATTTGACGGCGGTTCTGCGGAAGGTGCAGATCTGGAACTTGGAAGCGGCACATTTATCGGGGCGACCGATGATTATGCGGGATTTGAGGATCAGATCGAGGGACATAATACCGGTGATGAGTTCGATATTACAGTACAGTTCCCGGACCCATATGACCGGAATCCGGATATGTCAGGGGCAGTTGCGGATTTCCATATCGTGCTTAACTCTATATCCGAAGTAGTCACACCGGAGCTGACAGATGAGTGGGTGCAGGGGATCAGCGAAGAATCCAAAACTGTGGACGAGTACAGGGAGGAGATACGCACCCAGATCGAGGAGAACCTGCAGGCTTCTGTGGAGTCGGAACTGGAGGGATCCGTACAGAGCGCGCTGATGGAGAATGTTGAGATAAAATCATATCCGGAAGACAGGGTCGGGGAGCTGACGCAGCAGATGACAGATTACTATACCCAGCTCGCATCCATGTACGGTTTAGAACTTGGTGATTTTGTAGAGACATATCTGCAGATGACCGAGGAAGATTTTAACACCCAGATCGATGACTCCGTGCGCCAGGGCGTGGCAATGGAAGAAGCGATGAAGCTCATTGCAGAGAAACAGCACCTTGAACCATCGGACGAAGAATATGAAGAGGGCATTGCCCAGTATGCCGAAGATGCCGGATATGACGATGTGGAGGAATATACCAGTCAAGTGGGAGAAGATGAACTGAAACTGACTATCCTGCGTGACAAAGTGACGGAATATCTGGTGGACAATTGCATTCAGGTGGAGCAGAGTGATGATTCAGAGTAGGAGGTAGAGAGATGAAACTGGAAAATCAGAGACTGTGTGTGGAAATTTCGGAAATGGGAGCAGAGGTGACCAGAATTTATGACAAAAAGAAGGGCGCAGAGCTTCTGTGGGAAGCAGATCCTGTATACTGGAAACGGCATTCCCCTGTCCTTTTCCCCAATGTAGGGAAGACGTATCGTAATACGGTCCTCATCAACGGCACGCATTACCCGACGTCACAGCATGGATTTGCAAGAGACAGTGTCTTTAAATGCATTTGTAAAAAAGATGACTCGGCTTCGTTCCTGTTTGCTTCAAGTGATGAGACGAAGGAAGTATATCCGTTTGACTTTGAGCTGATCATCTCTTATTCATTACAGGAAAGCAGCCTGCGTGTGGAGTGGGAAGTCCGCAATGCGGGTGATGAGGATATGTATTTTACGATCGGCGGACATCCGGCTTTCCGCTTTGCAAAACCGGAGGAAAAGAAGACAGATTATATTCTGAAATTCCCGGGGAAAGAAAAACTCAGATATGTCCTCATTGATCCGAATGAGGCGGCTGTAGATCCGGCGGACGTACATACGATAGATCTGCAGGACGGATGCTGTCCGGTCACGGAAGAAATGTTTGAGAATGATGCCCTTATATTTGATGACGGTCAGATCGAAGAAGCGTGGATCTGTCATAAAGACGGCACGCCGTACGTGGGCATGAAATGTGAAGGCTTCCCGAACTTCGGCATCTGGTCCGTGAAGGATGCGCCGTTTGTCTGCCTGGAACCGTGGATGGGCAGGGCCGATGATATCGGATTTGACAAGGAGCTGTCAGAGAAGCCGAATGTGAATAAGGCAGCACCGGGAGAGAGTTTCCGGAAAGATTATACGATAGTGGCAGGAGAC
>DYCJ01000005.1:20067-20697 GCA_019418195.1 Clostridiales bacterium
GCAGGAGACTGATCCTTCCGGAAAGTGATCTTGCGGATAGAAATAAGCCGCAGATATTGTCAGAGTGTTTTCTGATGATATCTGCGGCTTATCCTGCTTTATAGATCAAAGATTTATGCCATGAGGAAATTCAGGGATCCGGGCGGATTGTCCGTACCCTTTTCTACAAGGGACACAAGACCTGCGATGGTCTCTTCGATTTCCTCGCGGGATGACGGGATAATGGTATTATCCATTTTAACAGTCAGTACGATCAGAACGATCTCAGCCAGCACGCCGGGTTTGTCAAAGTGGATCTCTCCGGCATCGATTCCCTGCTGTATGATCTCGGCCAGCACAGGCTTGAATTCGCTGATCAGGTGAGTCATATATTTCTGGTGGAGCAGAGCTTTTTCCGCAGCGCCTACATCGCTTTCCTGTCCGGATTTCAGATATTCGGTAGATGCGTTGCGGCACGCCTGAAAGATCATGGCCATGCGTGTGAACGGAGGAATTTCTGTCTGGGATGACAGGCTTTTGGCTGTAGTCAGCGGTTTCTCGTAGTTCCGTTCTACCAGCGCTTCAAGAATGGCATCTTTAGACGGGAAGTAATAGTAGATGCTTCCTTTACCAATTCCGGCTGTCTGCGCG
>DYCJ01000005.1:20707-27087 GCA_019418195.1 Clostridiales bacterium
CCATGTCTCTCCGCCTTTCTCTTATAGTGAACTGGTCAATGCCGGTATAACATCCTGATCTCCGGTCAGAACCGGACGAATAATTTCAATTCAGTATAGCACATCATTTGGAAAAGAACCAGCAAGAAAAACGCACAAAAAACAGGAGAAAATTTCCTGTGATTTTGACAGAGACGACGATTGACCGACAGTCGAAAAAATGATAATCTAACAAAGAAGAGAAGATGACCGCTGGTCGAAAACATGGTGCCCGCGGTCGAAAAGGAGGATATTATGACCTACGCAGATATGTTTTCAAAGGTAAAGGGAATGCTGATGGACGCTGATGTGAGCGATATTCACGAGCATCTGGCATACCAGTTCAACATCACCGGTGAAGCGGAAGGCATTTTTTATGCCGAGGTGAAAGACGGACAGCTCTATGTAGAGCCGTATGAGTATTTCGACCGCGATGCGATGTTTACATGCAGCGCCGAGACGCTGTTTAAGATCGCGGACGGAAAGACGGATCCGATCCTCGCGGTAACGCTTGGAAAACTGAAAGTAGAGGGCAATATTGATAAAGCGCTGAGACTTAAGGAACTGATCAACAGCAAGAAACCTCAGAAGTAAAAGAAACAACATTTATTAATACAGGATCACAGAATATAAAGCAGGTGAGGAAATGGGTAAATTACTGAAAGGTGCCGCAGCTCTTCTGGGCGCAGCGGCAGCAGCGGAAGTAGCAGGAAGCGCGTATCTGTACAGAAGGACGATGATCCGTTACAATGCAAAGACGGAGCGGACCATGAAGATGTCCGGAGTTGACTGGGAGAAATATATTCCCATGATGAAAGAGCGCAGAGAGTGGATGATGGAGCAGCCTCATGAAGACGTGTGGATCACATCCCATGACGGTCTGAAACTCCACGGTACATATTTCAAAGGCGCTGAAGGAAATAAAGCGGTGATCTGTTTCCACGGATATACAAGCGAAGGGCTTAATGATTACAGCAGCCTTTCCCATTATTATCTGAAACACGGATTCAGGATGCTCCTGATCGATGAGAGAGCCCATGGCAGAAGCGAAGGCGAACACATCGGCTTCGGCAATATGGACCGGCTGGACGGAAAACGCTGGATAGACTGGATGGTAGAGACTGCCGGTGAAGATGTGCAGATCATCCTTCACGGCAATTCCATGGGCGGAGCGACGGTCTGCATGATGAGCGGGCTTGATCTGCCGCCACAGGTGAAAGGCATTATTTCGGACTGCGCTTTTACATCTATGAAGGATGTCTTCACCCATGTGCTCCACAGCATGTATCATATACCGGCGTTCCCCATGCTGCAGCTGGCAGACTGGGCGAACAAGAAGCAGGTCGGATACGGACTGGATGACTGCAATTCAGCCCGGGAAGTCCGCAGGGCGAAAGTGCCGTTCCTGTTTATCCACGGGGCGGAAGATGTGTTTGTCCCGTGCTGGATGACAGAGGAAATATATAAAAACTGTGCATCCCCGAAGACAAAACTCATTGTCGGGGGAGCAGGACACGGCGAGAGTTACTACAAAGATACGGAAGCTTATGAAAATGCAATGGATTCATTTATCGGAGGGGTAATGAAATGATGAGAACAAGAAAAGGACACAAAGTGTATCCGCTTACCGTAGCACAGAAATTCCATCTTTACTATGCGCCGCACTGCCCGAGTATGGCGGTGCTGAATATCGGGACCAGCCTGACGATCGAAGTAGAGCTGGATTTTGACCAGCTCAGGAAATCCATCAACGAGGCTTATGCGAGAAGTGAGGGAATGCGCATCCGTTTTGCGAAAGACAAAGACGGCACATGGTATCAGTATATCGCGGATCCGGAAGAGCAGGAGATCGAGCTTGTCGATTTTACCGGCAAAACAATGGAAGAGGCTGAGGCCGAGATGCAGAAATGGACGACTGTTCCATTTAAGATGCAGGATTCCCAGATGTCCCGCGTGGTCATGATCAAGATGCCGGACGGATTCTCCGGGGTCTATTTCCTTGGACAGCACATGACAGTGGATGCCCAGTCCCTGATCTGTTTCCTGAAAGACATCATCGAGCTCTACTGTAATGCAAAATACGAGGGCGTGCCTTATCCGAAAGATATGTGTTCATATATCGAACAGCTGGAAAAGGATCTTGCCTATGAGGCAGGGAGCAAAGCACAGAAGAGAGATATTGACTATTTCCAGAAAGAGATCGAAAAAGGCGAGCCGATCTACAGCGGCATTCATGGAACGGACAGGCTGGAAGCTGCCAGAGAGATGTTTAAGAATCCGAAACTGCGCACAGCATTCAACTCATCTGATGATACGGCATCTGCCCTTGATATCTTTCACCTTGAAGAAGAACCGACAAAGCGCCTGATGGATTTCTGCGAGAAATACCACGTTTCACTTGCATGTCTTCTGCTTATGGGGCTGCGTACCTATTACCAGAAGATGAACGGCTTTGAGGATGTATCGATTAACAACGCGATCGCAAGACGTGCCACTCTCAAAGAGAAGAAATCCGGGGGAACAAGGATACATTCATTCCCGATCCGCACGATCTTCCCGGAGGATATGAAGTTTATCGACGGAGTATACGCGATCCGCGACAAACAGAACGAGATCTTCCGCCATGCGAATTACGACCCGACGGCATACTTTGGATACCGTTCCAAACTGTACCCGCAGCCGAATCCGGGACTGACTTACGAGCCGATCTCGCTGACCTATCAGCCGCTGACACTCAAGGAGAAGGGACTTGACCAGCTGGGCGACATCCGTTATAAGACGAAATGGTATCCGAACGGCACATGCCCGCAGGGAGTATACCTGACAGTAATGCACCGCCCGGAGGACAATGGCCTGGACTTTAATTTCGAGCACCAGATCAAAGCATACTCCAGAGAAGAGCTGGAATACCTGTACTATTATCTGTGCAAGATCATGTTCAAAGGTGCGGAGAACCCGGATCTGACAATCGGAGAGATTATAAAGCTGATATAAAGATGTTCCGACATTATAGATAAGGAGAGAGGATTATGTTTGAAAAATTAGTAAATATTATATGCAACTATGTTGAAGTAGAGCCGGAGAATATCCATCCGGAATCACGTTTTATGGAAGATCTCGGGTTTACATCTTTTGACTTCATGAGCATGCTGGGAGAGGTAGAAGACGAGTTTGATGTAGAAGTAGAACAGTCAGAGGTGATGAATATCCGCACAGTGGGGGAGGCTGTTGACTATCTCGAAAAACTGAGCGGAGAAAACTAGGACAGGCTTCCCGTGTGATCCTTAAGTGAGACACAATAACAGGCGGCAGCTGCGCGCGAGAGCGCAGAGAAAGGAATGTGAATTATGCTTTGCACCACAGTGCGTCAGATCCTGGACGGTACAGAGAAAAAATACGGGCCGGAGGATGCGATACGTTATAAAGTCGGTAAAAATGAGATTGAGGCAAAATCTTATACCCAGCTAAAGGAGGACAGCGAGAGCTTCTCCAATGTGCTGAAGAACCTGGGCGAACAGGGGAAACATATCTCTGTCATCGGAGCTACCTCCTATCCGTGGCTTGTGACATATTTTGGAACGGTAGACAGCGGCAGCGTGATCGTGCCGCTGGATGTAAACCTTCCGGCAGAGGATGTGTGCGACCTGATCGATCGGTCGGATTCCACAGTACTTGTATACGATGAGATCCGCAAGGATGTGGCTGCGATCGCGAAAGAACGCTGCCCGAAGCTGAAAACACTGATCTCCATGCAGCAGGATGAGAACAGCGGCGAGGTGTTGTCATGGTGGAAGACACTGGAAGAAAACAGAGGGGCAAGTGATTTTGATCCGGATCCGGACCAGCTCTGCACGATCATGTTTACATCAGGAACGACAGGAAAGAGCAAGGGTGTTATGCTGACCCACAGAAATGTGGCGGAGAACGCGACCTGTCTGGATATGAAGATCCCGGAGCGTACCGTGATCATGACTGTGCTGCCGATCCATCACGCATACTGCCTGAGTATGGACATCTTAAAAGGTGTATCTCTCGGTTCAGTCATCTGTATCAACGATTCGCTTCTCCGTGTGGCGAAGAATATCAAGCTGTTCAAGCCTGAGATGATCCTGATGGTGCCGCTGATGATAGAGACAATGGCGAAGAAGCTTGAGGAAGCATCCCTGCTTCCTGCCAAGATCGTAAAGAGCCAGGTGTTCGGAAAGCAGTTCCATACGATCTGCAGCGGCGGAGCCTACCTGGATCCGAAATATATCGATATGTTCAAGAAGTATGACATTGTCATCCAGCAGGGATACGGCATGACCGAGTGCGCCCCGGTCATCAGTGTCAACCAGAGCTGGAATATCCGCTCTGATTCTGTGGGACAGCTCCTGCCCAACTGCAAGGCAAAGACTGTGGACGGCGAACTTTGGGTGAAGGGCAGCAGCGTTATGCAGGGGTATTATAAGATGCCGGAAGAGACAGCCGAAACTCTGGAAGACGGATGGCTTAAGACCGGCGATCTGGGCTATGTGGACGAGGACGGGTTCGTCTATCTGACCGGCCGTAAGAAGAATCTGATCATTACGAAGAACGGAGAGAACGTATCTCCTGAGGAACTGGAAAATGCCCTCAGCACAAACCGTCTTGTGGGCGAGATACTTGTCCGGGAGAAAGACGGCGTGATCGAGGCGGAAATCTATCCGGATCAGGATTACGTGAAGAAGAAACGCATCAAAGACGTGAGGGAAAAGCTCCAGGAGATCATCGATGAATATAATAAGACGGCGGCTCCGCAGAAAAGGATATACAGCCTGATCGTCAGGGATACCGAGTTTGAGAAGACGACCACACGAAAGATCAAGAGATTTTAATATATTCAGCCCGGAACAACAGCTCCCGGACGGCGATGAAAGATATGCCGGCCGGGAGCTTTCGTGACGAATCCGATATGGGTAACTGGTGTGAACGAACTTGACGGCATAGAGCGATCCTTGTTAATATAAGGAAAGTAAAAAATACAGGGAGGAAAGCCTATGCTGCTTACGATCGATGTGGGAAATACAAATATCACAATGGGAGTGTTCGAGGAAGAACTGCTGTCCGGCATGTTCCGCATGACGACAAAACGTCCGCGCACATCCGATGAATATGGAATGACGATCTGCGGCATACTGGAACACAGGTCCATTGATCCCGGGAAGATCAAAGCCGTTATCATCGCATCGGTCGTACCTGATATCATGCATTCACTGACGAGCGGGATCATCAAATATCTGCACACCACGCCGATGATCGTGTCTGCGGATTCTGATACGGGCATCCTTGTGAACACAGACAATCCGTCCAGGACAGGCCCGGACAGGATTGTCAATGCTGTGGCGGGATATGCCATCTCCAAAGGTCCGGCGATCGTTATCGATTTTGGTACAGCCACTACCTATGACCTGATCGGCCCTGACGGTACATTGGAGGCGTGTATCATTGCGCCGGGTATTGAGACGGCAGGACGTTCCTTATGGGGCGGGGCGGCTATGCTGCCTGCGATACAGATCCAGATGCCGGGTACTGCGCTCGCCCGGGACACTGTGACAGGAATGCAGGGCGGCCTGGTGTTCGGAGCCATCGGCCAGACGGAATACATCGTGAAGCGGATGAAAGAAGAGTCCGGCTATACAGACGCTTATGTGATCGCCACGGGCGGACTCGGTAAGATCATTGCGAATGAGACGGAATGTATCAATCTGTATGATCCGCAGCTTACACTCAACGGACTGCGCCTGATCTATGAGAGGATGAAGGGGACTGACAAATAAGAGCTATGAAACACTTAAAGATAGGAAATGTAGAACTTGAAAACCGATATATACTCGGACCCATGGCAGGCGTAACGGACCTGCCATTTCGTCTGCTCTGCCGGGAGCAGGGCGCCGGCCTGCTCTGTATGGAGATGGTGAGCGCAAAGGCGATCTATTATAACAATAGAAATACAGAGAGCCTGCTGGAGATCCATCCGGATGAGCAGCCGGTGTCTCTGCAGCTGTTTGGTTCGGATCCTGCCATCATGAGCGAGATGGCGAAACGGATCGAGGAGCGCCCGTTTGCGATCCTGGATATCAACATGGGATGTCCGGTGCCGAAAGTTGTAAAAAACGGAGAAGGATCAGCGCTCATGAAGAATCCGAAACTGGTCTATGAGATCGTCAGTGCCATCGTGAAAGCGATCAGCAAGCCGGTGACGGTGAAGATCCGGAAAGGATTTGACGACGACCATGTAAATGCTGTGGAGATCGCGAAGATCATAGAAGAAGCCGGAGCGGCAGCTGTGGCGGTCCACGGCCGGACGAGAGAACAGTATTACAGCGGGAAGGCAGACTGGG
>DYCJ01000050.1:0-10298 GCA_019418195.1 Clostridiales bacterium
TTGCGACAGCTTTGATATTCTATCAAATCCGTTTCGCTTTGTCAAGAACTTTTTTATTTTCTTTTGTTTTTTGCTGTCCCTCACGAGTCAGCTTAAATATAATAGCACTTATATTTACCATCTGTCAACCATTTTTTACAAGTTTTTCAACATTTCTCACGGAATATCTTTCAGTACTATATATGGTATTTTTACACGATATTATCACACTATTTCCTTCAATTTTACGCTACCAAATTTTATCTGGTCTGCAGCATATTCATGGCATAAAAAAACTACTGAACAACTCCAGTAGTTTTTTACGGATAATATCGAGCGGAGAAGGAGGGATTTGAACCCTCGCGCCGCTACTAACGACCTACTCCCTTTCCAGGGGAGCCCCTTCGGCCAGCTTGGGTACTTCTCCAAAATGCCGATATGTTTAAGAAATTCCCAGAAATTTCTTAAGCGGAGAGGGTGGGATTCGAACCCACGCGCCCTTTCGGACAAACGGTTTTCAAGACCGCCTCGTTATGACCACTTCGATACCTCTCCATAGCACGCCGTTTATACAACGCTTTTCAATTCATGCCGTCTGGATAATAATGTATTCACATTACTCCGTGCGACGTGGACTATTCTATCACATATCCAAAATGCATGTCAAGACTTTCTTTTCAAAAATACGTCTGCGATTTCAAGATCCTCTGGTGTTGTGATTTTGATGTTCTCATAGGAACCGTAAAACAGCCGGATCGGATAACCGATCATCTGTTCCACCACCATGGCGTCATCCGTCACAGCGATCTGATCTTTCGCCATGAGCATAGCGTATGCTTTCCGTATAAGTGCTGTGTCAAACACCTGCGGCGTCTGCACAATCCAGACTCTGCTGCGGTCAGGCGTTTCTGCCACCACGTTATCAAGATCAGCAATCTTAACGGTATCTTTGGAGGGCATTCCCGCCACACATGCATGGTACTCTGAAACACATTCATACGCTCGATCTATCATTTCTCCATCGACGAACGGACGCGCACCATCATGGATATATACATACCCGTCCTTCGTCTCCTGAAGTCCGTTCCATACAGAGTTATATCTCTCGGCACCTCCGGAAATAATCTTGCATACTTTAGAAAACCCATATTTTTCTACAATCTCCTGCCGGCAGTATTCTTCTTCCCCGGCGCCACATACAAGAATAATCTCATCAATCTGTCGGGAATCTTCAAATGCACGCAGGGAATAATAAAGCACAGGTTTTCCTCCCATGAGCAGGTACTGCTTATGTACTTTTGTCCCCATCCGTTTCCCGCTTCCAGCCGCGAGCACCATGGCTGTACAATAGTTTTTCTTTTCCATTATATTTCTCCAATTTTTTATGCAGCATCCCGCAGTATTTTCACCGCTCTCCAAGCTTCAGATTCGGCACCGCATTAAGATCCCATCCGTGCCGCGTTCCCGCAAGATACTCATAAAACGCCGCAGCTCCGATCATGGCCGCATTGTCCGTGCAGTAGATTGGAGACGGATGATAAAACTTCACGCCTTTTTCCTCACACGCCTGTTTCATAGCCGCACGAAGGGCTGTGTTGGATGCCACGCCTCCGGCAATGGCAAATTTGTACATGCCGTAATCTCCCACTGCTTTCATTGAGTTCTCTACCAGCACTTCTACCACCGCTTTCTGGAAAGAAGCCGCGATATCCGCCGGGTCAAAACTCCCGCCTTTCATTTTACAGCCATTGATATAATTCAGCACTGCCGACTTCAGACCACTGAAGCTGAAGTCATACTCGGCGCCGTCAATATGTGCTTTCGGAAACTTTATAGCATCAGGATTTCCCTCTTTCGCGATACGGTCAATCTTAGGTCCGCCCGGATAGCCCAGTCCGATCGCACGCGCCACCTTATCGTATGCTTCTCCTGCAGCGTCATCTCTTGTACGTCCGAGGATCTCATACTTGCCGTATTCCCGCACGCAGACCAGATGCGTATGTCCGCCTGATGCTACAAGGCACAGGAACGGCGGTTCCAGATCCGGATGCTCGATATAATTTGCAGAAATGTGTCCCTCGATATGGTGCACTCCGACAAGGGGCAGATTCCTTGCAAATGCGATAGCTTTCGCCTCTGCAACCCCTACCAGAAGAGCGCCCACCAGTCCGGGGCCGTAGGTCACGCCCACTACGTCAATATCATCCAGCGTCACATCTGCTTCTTTTAACGCCTCTTCGATGACCTGATTGATCTTCTCGATATGTTTCCTCGATGCGATCTCCGGGACCACTCCGCCATACAGCTTATGCAGGTCGATCTGGGATGAAATGATATTTGACAGCACCTCTCTGCCATTGTGAACGACCGCTGCCGCTGTCTCATCGCAGGAGCTCTCGATCGCAAGGATATTCAGATCTCTGATTTCTTTCATGTCACGCCTCTCAATCTTCAAACATCAGTTCCGCCGACATTCCGTCTTTTCCCGCTTTTGCTTCCGGGAATATTTTCCGCACATCGTCCATATACGGCTCCGGCCTTGTCAGGGACGGACTGTAATGTGTCAGCCACATTTCTTTTACCTGGGCCGTACGGGCAAGGTCTGCTGCTTCGTAAAACGTCATATGCTTATACTCTGACGCTTTTGCAGCTTTATCTTTCTCGCCGTACATGCCCTCGCAGATAAACAGATCCGACTCCTCTGCATTCCGCCGGATAGACTCTGTGGGACGTGTGTCTGTCGTATATGTCAATTTTATACCCTTCCGGGGAGGACCTAATACCATATCCGGAGTGAAATGCCCGTCTTCGTTGTCAATCGTCTCTCCGCCCTGCAGACGGCTCCAGTATTTCAGCGGGATATCCTGTTCTTTTGCCTTTGCGGCATCGAACTTTCCCGCCCGGTCGATTTCCATAGTATACCCGTAGCAGAGTACATTGTGATTGACGCGGAACGCTTTGACTCGGTAACCGTTCAGCTCAAACGTCTGCTCCGCTCCCTGGATTTCTCTATAAATGATCGGAAACGGAAGTTCCGGTGCGATCACACGAAGGCTGCCCACGACACGCTCCAGCCCTTTTGGTCCGATCATGGTCAGGGGTTCGGTCCGATCCGCATTTCCCATGGTAAGGAGCAGGCCCGGAAGACCGCTGATATGATCCCCGTGATAATGGGTAAAACAGATCACATCGATCGGTTTGAAACTCCATCCTTTTTCTTTTATCGCGATCTGGGTGCCCTCACCGCAGTCGATAAGCAGGCTGCTGCCATTGAAACGGGTCATCAGTGCTGTGAGATAGCGATAAGGGAGCGGCATCATGCCTCCGCACCCCAGCAAACAAACATCTAACATATATTTCCTCTGTCTTATTCCTCTATATCTGCAGGCAGCCGAAAGGAAGAGAGAAGCTTGTCATAGCACGACTCGCACAGATCGAAGCTGTGTTTCTCTCCGTCTTTGTCCGAAAAATATCCCCACGTATAATCCACACTAAAAACTCCTTCTCTGGGGGTTCCGTCTACGACTCTGATTTCTTTCCCGCACTGATTGCAGACGATCTTATTTATTTCTATTGTTTCTTTTAATTGATACTGGCGCATACAATCTCCTCCTGTGTCTCTGTCTGTCCGGCCGGAATCGTCGGACGGCAGTAAACAGTTTTTTGTTTTTTGCTACGCCTACAGTATATCGAATCGGCACATCGATTGATAGTGGAAACTGCTGCCGCTGTTATGCATTGATTTCCAGCTGTCTGCTCATGAGGATCGCATCTTCTGCCGGGTTTTCATAAAAGCGCTGACGGATACCGTCCTCTTTAAATCCAGTGCTCGTATAGAGCGCTCTCGCCGCGCCGTTGCCGGAGCGCACATCCAGAAGAATCTTCTTGATCCCCTCTGATCCGCAGACTGACTCCAGTTTGGCAAGCAGCGCACGGGCTGCCCCCTGCCGCTGCAGTTCTTTTACGACTGCGATCCGGGCGATCTCGGCCTCGTCCGCCGCCGTGTATGCAAGGAGATATCCTGCCGTACGTCCTGCCTTTTCCGCGATCAGGCAGATCGTGTTTGTCTGTTCCAGAGTCTCCAGAATCGATTTTTCACTCCACGCGTCCGGAAACAGTTGATGCTCCATCTCTGCCACCGCAGCGCCATCTTCCATCGTCATCCTGCGCACCTTCGGGACTGCATTCTTCTCCCGTTCCGCTCTCTCACGCTCAGCCTGCGATTTTCTCAGATACTCGGGCTTAAACTCGGCGGCCGCCTCGTACCTGCCCGCCTCATAATAGCGGATCCCGAGGGCTCCTACTGCCGCTGCTCTCTGCCGGTTCATAAAGGACGGAGCAAATGAATATGGCACTTTGAGCCCTTCTGCCAGCATTTCCTTATACACGGGCACGCCATCTCCCAGAAATACAACCCGTCTCCTGTAAACATTCAGATGACGAATCAATTCCTCCACCGGAACTGCCATCTGCATCCTGAGTACCTGAAACACGGGTTCATCATACAAGCTGCCATCGTCATTTTCCTCCCTTTTCTTATGGGAAAATGAATAGAGTCCGGTATATACCTGCTTTCTCCGTGCGTCCATGATCGGGCATATGATATCCTCACATCCATACAGGCTGTAAGCCATGGCGTCCACCGTAGGCACATGGATGAGCGGCTTGTCCAAAGCAAGGCCCAGCCCCTTGGCCGTAGCAGAGCCGATCCTCAGCCCGGTAAATGATCCCGGTCCTCCTGCCACTGCAATGGCATCGATTTCTTTCAGATCTGCATCGACCATTCTTACCATTTCATCGATCATGGGAAGCAGTGTCTGCGAATGTGTCTTTTTATAATTTGTCGTATATTCAGCGATCGTCTGGTCATCCTCCACGATCGCCACCGTAGCTGTCAGCCCTGAGCTGTCTATCGCCAATACTCTCATAATCTGTCCCGCTTTCTGTAATCTCGTTTTCTACATGGTCTGCAAAGCAGCTTACTGCGAATCCGATTCGCTTATTGTAATCTTCCGGTAGTCAAATCCCTGTTCCAGATCCTTCTCGATCAGAATATCCGTCCGTTTCTCCGGAAGAATTTCTTCTATGAGGTTCGCCCACTCGATCAGGGAAACACCGTCTCCCATGATGTAGTCCTCGAACCCGACTTCTTCCATCTCCTCCACGTCACCGATCCGGTACACATCGAAATGATAGAAAGGAAGTCTCCCCTCCTCATAGACCTGTACGATCGTAAATGTCGGACTGTTGACCGGCTCCTCGATCCCGAGTCCCTTTGCCAGCCCCTGCGTAAAGACAGTTTTCCCCACGCCAAGATCCCCGGTCAGGGTAAACACCTGTCCGGGAATCGCATGTTCTCCAAGTTTTTTTCCTACATTAAATGTTTCTTCAGGACTTCTCGTCTCCAATACCATAAAGACATCCTCTTTCTTCTGCACCGCAGCTTCAATTAGTGGTGGAACAGGCGGATACCTGTAAATGCCATGACCATGCCGTACTTGTTGCATGTATCGATGACATTATCGTCTCTGACAGAACCGCCCGGCTGCGCGATGTATTTCACGCCACTCTTATGTGCGCGCTCGATGTTATCCCCGAACGGGAAGAATGCATCGGAACCGAGAGCCACATCTGTCAGCTTATCAAGCCACGCTCTCTTCTCCTCGCGCGTAAATACTTCCGGCTTCTCTGTGAAGATATTCTCCCATGCGCCGTCCGCGAGCACGTCCATGTACTCCTCGCCAATATACAGATCAATGGCATTATCCCTGTCCGCACGTTTGATTCCGTCCTTAAACGGCAGTTCCATTACTTTCGGGCACTGTCTGAGCCACCAGTTGTCAGCCTTCTGTCCGGCAAGGCGTGTACAGTGGATACGGGACTGCTGACCCGCGCCGATACCGATCGCCTGTCCGTCTTTTACATAGCAGACTGAGTTGGACTGTGTGTATTTCAGAGTGATCATAGAGATAGCCAGATCCACTTTTGCCGCATCTGTCAGTTCTTTATTATCCGTCACCACATTGGAGAAGAAATCTTTGTCGATATTGAGTTCATTTCTTCCCTGCTCAAACGTGATGCCGTACACTTCCTTATGCTCCAGAGCCGCCGGCACGTAATCCGGATCGATCTGGATCACATTGTAGTTTCCTTTTTTCTTCTGTTTCAGGATTTCCAGTGCCTCCGGCTCATAACCCGGCGCGATCACACCATCGGACACTTCTCTCTTGATGAGTCTTGCCGTGTCCACATCACAGACATCGGACAGTGCGATAAAATCTCCGAAAGAAGACATTCTGTCCGCGCCTCTTGCTCTCGCATATGCACTGGCAAGCGGTGAGAGTTCACCGAGATCATCTACCCAGTAGATCTTTGCAAGCGTCTCTGTCAGAGGAAGACCTACCGCTGCGCCTGCCGGGGAAACGTGTTTAAATGAGGTGGCTGCCGGAAGTCCGGTCGCTTTCTTAAGCTCGGATACAAGCTGCCAGCCATTGAACGCGTCGAGGAAATTAATATATCCCGGGCGTCCGCACAGCACTGTGATCGGCAGTTCGCTTCCGTCACTCATATAGATCTTTGACGGTTTCTGATTCGGGTTACATCCATATTTCAGTTCTAATTCTTTCATTTTTTCATCCGCTCCTTTATGCTTTCTCACGATCACTGGTTCTTATTTACAATCTTTGTCTCATAGTTTCCGGTCTCGATATCGATATAGCGGACAAAAAGAGAAACCTTGTTGTCCTCGTTTAAGCTGTTCCACAGAAGATCCGTGAACGCCTCCATATCATCCGGTACGCCGATCAGCTTCGGCTCGCCCTCAAAGCTCGGGAGCGGATCTCCGTCGCACATATATGTGTGGATAAAATGACCTTCGCCCGCAGCCGGATTCTCATAGGCAAACGTATATCTGTTGCAGCTCTCCGGATTCCCGTTATTACTCTTTAAAATGGACATGGCATAATTATAAGAGCCGTTCTCTATATGCATGATGCCGGAGATGCGCGGCGTATAGTTCGGGCCGTCCGGCTCAAACTCTCTTGAACGAAGAGACTGTTCGAATGTGAGCTGCTTGTCCATCCCCTCATAAATCGTATCCGTCTGATCACCGTTTGTGACAATAGTCTTATTGCCCAGCACTCTGACCGGTGCATAGATGATCAGGCTCGGGTCAGTCAGCTTGGACGGATCGAACGCCTGTGTGCGTATCCCCTCTCCGTCCTCCACAAATATGCGGTTGCGGCTGTTCTCGCTGCGCCCCATGATAAAATAGGCAGTAACCGCTTTCTTTCCGTCCGGTGTTTTACCGATAATGATTCCTCTTCCGGGATAAGAATTATTCCTAAGCTCCTCTTCAATTGACAGCATCTTCATCTCACTGCATCTCCTTTCATTCTTTCTCTTCTTCCTCCTCGGACGCGCGGCGCTGTTTCTTTCTGCCCTCACGCTCCTCGTCATCTTCATCTGCTTCCTGCTCCGGCAGTATCCTGAGCCTGACTCTGCTGATTCTGTTGTCTTTTACTTCCTCTACCGCGAAAACAAGATTCTCCTCTTCGACGATATCTCTGTCGTCTTTTGCAGGTATATGTCCCAGTTTCTCGATCAGATATCCGGAAAGTGTGTCATAGTTTTCTGTCTCCAGCTTCAGACCAAGCTCCTCATTGAGGTCATCGATCAGTATGCCCCCATCCAGCCGGTATTCATCCTCGCTGACCGCTTCAACTTCCGGCACAACTTCTTCATACTCTTCATTGATATCGCCCATGATCTCCTCAACCAGGTCTTCGATCGTGACAATTCCGGAAAATCCGCCGTACTCATCTACCAGGATTGCCATATGGCGTCTCGATTCCTGCATAGTGCGAAAAAGTTCATCCGCCTCTTTTGTCTCAGGTACAAAAAACGGTTCATGAAGCATTTCCCTGATATTCATCTGTTCCGGACTGTTCTTCCTCAGCTCGATCATCACGTCCTTAACGTGAAGAACACCGATGATATTGTCTATATTTTCCTCATAGACCGGTATCCTGTTGTGTCTTGTCTCAAGGATCTCGTCGATAAGTTCCTCAAACGGCTCGTCAATGTCAATTGTAACAACATCACGCCTTGGCACCATGATTTCCCTTGCCGTCCTGTCATCGAACGCAAAAACCGAATCTATCATCTCACGTTCGTCATCATCAAACGTTCCGCTTTCATTTCCCATCTTCAGAAGTGCCTTGATTTCTTCTTCGGTAACTGCCTCTTCCTGGTCTTCCGTTTTCATATGAAGAATCTTCAGTACCAGCTTTGTGGAAACTGAGAGCAGCTTGATAAACGGTGATAATATGATCGAAATATAATGAATCGGCATCACCGTCATCATACTGAATGCTTCTGCCTTCTGAAGTGCGATCCTCTTTGGCACAAGCTCTCCAAACACAAGGTTGAAGAACATCAGCAGCAGTGTCACACCGTTATGGGCGATCGCTCCGCTGTATGGTATCCCCATATTGCTCATCCATGTACCCAGCACCGGTGAAATACTTGATGCCGCAGAAGCCGATGAATAGAATCCGGCAAATGTAATCGCCACCTGGATCGTAGAAAGGAACTTTGTAGAATCTTCAAAAAGTCCCTCGATCACTTTCGCTTTCTTATTGCCCTCTTCCGCAAGACTTCGTATCCTGTTCTTATTAACAGATACGACTGCCATCTCGGCTCCGGCAAAGTAGGCATTCATCAAAGTGAAAAACAACAATAGTAACAAGTCAAATAAAATAGTGTTCCCCGCAGGGTCCGCGTCCATAAAAAATAACTCCTCCTAACAAAATATTATCAGGAGAAGTATATCATGCGTATGCTGTTTGCGCAAGATGCAGCTCAGCCGACGACAGTCGGCGGCAATCCTGCGTCAGACAGCCGTAAGCTGAAACACCGGACAAACGTCGGCTGTTTGCAGTCATGCCTCCGGCTCTTCCGCCTCGTCTACATGCTCTGCTATAAACTTCTGCATCTCCCCCGTCGGAATCCCGAGCGCGAAAGCGAATTCACTGTACAAGGCATGTTCAAGAAGCATCTGATACTTCCGATCCAGACTCGTAATGCTGCCTCTGCTCTTTGTTCTCTTGTAAGTTGTCTTAAGGACCTTCACCCAGCTTTCCGGACAATAGTCCGCTATACAGTCCTTGTATTCCTGTTCGCGGAATTTTTCATTCCGTACATGGAGCGCTTCAATGTCTGGCATACGCCGGATCAGGGCAAGAGCCTCATCCCGGCTCACCGGGCGCCGGATATTTGTCTCGTCCTCCGCCGGTACGTAAGCCTTATCCCCTGCATCTTCCACAGACTGCAGCGTGTAATACTGTTTACTGTTGTCCACAAAAGAAAAATCAAGTGTTCCGATATCTTCCACCTTATACAATCCTCTGCACTTATAGACTACCGCATCGCCTCTACTGAGCATCCAATTCCTCCTTCTTTCTGTATTATATATGATGCCGGGGGGCAAAAGACCTAAACCCACATGAGCTTGCTCATAAGTGGGTGCAGGGCCTTGGGTCCCGCCCCAATATAAGCATAAAAGTGGGATGTATATCCCACGATATGCGAATATTGGGTAGGATTGTGAGAGTGCGTAGCACGAAACAATCCGCAGGCATCATAGTTGGGGGCTTTTGCCCCCAACATCTTATAAATGAGTTTTGCCAAGTTCCTTAAAGCATAATCAAAGAAAGACCGGTACAACGCTGTAACGGCCTTTCGATGGTCTCACTATGATATATTTTAACATATTTTTCACAATAATGTAAGAGTTTTCGTTATAAGTAATTGATTTTTGTTACTGCTTTACAATTGCAAACCACTCTCAAACTGTACACTTTTACCCGAAGAGAATATTTATAAGAGACGGCACCACCGCCCCGATCACCACCAACACAGCCGCGATCAGTGAGATGATCCGCACAACACGTAGCCTTTTATCTGACGACCGGGCAGGAATATCCACATCTGCCTCATCCGTTTTTTCCTCGAGAGGCAATGTCAGAGCCTTAACAATTTCTTTTGCTCTGTCCGCATCCTTTTCATTCACATAAATGTCATTTCCGAACATTGATGCTCCCATATAAATATTCATATAATCTCCGCTGCCCTTGGACTCGGAATAAGCCGGAATCCCGCGGTCATTAAGCGTCTCCGTGATCATGTCTGCATCCACACGGTCTGCACATGAATAAATTTTTACGGGTTTCATTCCTTCCATATTTATCTCCCTTATATGCATTTTCTGGTCTCATTGTACTTTACCCCGAAAAATTAGTAAAGCCGAGAAATATTTT
>DYCJ01000050.1:10308-12465 GCA_019418195.1 Clostridiales bacterium
GAATTTATTGTATTCTAAAACAGCAGAATAAAATGAAAGAATGAAAGGAAGTAGATTTTAATGATCCGGAAAATTATTCACATAAACGAAGAAAAATGTAACGGCTGCGGCGCCTGTGCTTCAGCCTGTCACGAAGGTGCGATCGGTATGGTAAACGGAAAAGCCCGGCTGCTGCGGGATGATTACTGTGACGGACTGGGAGACTGTCTGCCGGCCTGCCCCACCGGCGCCATTACTTTTGTGGAACGTGAGGCTGCTGCATACGATGAAAAAGCCGTGCAGGAAAATATGAAGAAAAAAGCACAGGCAGGTGCGCATAATACAGTTCAGCATGCGGGATGTCCCGGCAGCCGGATGCAGCGCTTTGACCGTGCAGACAGCAATACAAATACACAGCCGGCTGTAAACCACATCGCTTCCCAGTTAGGGCAATGGCCCTGCCAGATCAAATTAGTTCCTGTCAATGCGCCTTATTTTGACGGAGCAAAGCTGTTAATTGCCGCTGACTGCACAGCTTTTGCCTACGCAAATCTTCATCAGGAATTCATGAAGGGAAAAATCACACTGATCGGCTGTCCAAAGCTGGACGATATAGACTACAGCGAAAAACTGACACAGATCATTAAAAACAATGATATCCAAAGCGTAACCGTTATACGCATGGAAGTTCCCTGCTGCGGCGGGCTGGAGGCAGCGGCAAAAACTGCCCTGCAGAACAGCGGAAAATTTATCCCGTGGCAGGTAGTCACCATCTCAATAGACGGCAATATACTGGAATAATACCGCACTAGAATAATACCACACTGGAATAATACGACATACTAAAATATACTGATGCCCGGGTACTGTCTCGATGATTCAGCACCCGGGCATTGTATTTCATATGCTTTTGTTCATTTATCCCGGCAGGTTTCTCCGTCCTGTTCCAGAAGTTTTTTTATTTCAGGGATCGTCATTTTCTGCTCCCGCAATTGCCTGATATAAGTGATCCGGTCTATGCTTTCCACCCGGCGGTATCGTCTGGTCAGGTTCTCTTCCGCCTGTTCAAATGGCAGCATCCCTTCTTCGGTATAAAACTTCAGTGTACTGTACCGTACCCCGGTCAGTCTCACCAGCTCTCCGATGGTAACATATTCAGAATGTTCAATTGTCTCTAAACTTCTCTGTCTCGACATCAGTTCACCTTTTCTTCTTACCAGTATACCGGAATAAGATTCGCCCCCTGGATTGGCACTTTATACGATCGTTTTGTAGTCGGAAATATTCGGTAATATGCATGATCCACTTTTATGAGAGTCTCACTTCCGGATTTAACTTCCTCGACGTAATGTCCCATCTTTGACAGATGTTCCATTACCGCGATCCTGCGTTCTTTTACATCCGTACCAAATATCACAAAATCTATAAAAATCGACTTTCTTCTTTCCAGATATGGAAAAATCAGATTCACACCTTCTAAATAAGGATTCTTAAACAATTCATGCTTCGCTCTGAGGAAACGTCCCGCAAAGCTTTCAACTGCACTGTGGAATTCTGCCTGCCACAAAACACGGAATATCTCATTTTCGGAAGCCGCTTCTGTCATCCTCGCCTGTACTCTGTCCTGCTCCGCTACTGAAAACAGATCATGAATGCAACCGCTCTCACGGAGAAGCCACAGCAGGACAGCGCATTCTGTAGATATAGCTCCGTCCTCCAGGATGTCAGCCCGAAGTCCTTCCCTGATCCTCAGATAAATATCATCGTCACTGCGGTATGCCTTCAGCTCCACACCTGCAGTGTAGTAATCCATATCGCATCCAAGAATATCAGGTATCTCTTCCATCACTCCGTCTGCTCCCAGTATTGCTGCCATTTCATTTTCTATCTGTTTTGCTTCTTTTTTCTTCAGACTTTTTGCCAGTTCTACAGCCTCATCTAATTTGGAGACAAAGTCCGAAATTCTACCATCTTCATCCGCACCAATAACTTCTTCCAATACTTTTGCCGCTGCAATTCCTCGTATTACCGCACTCTTTGATACAGAAGGATGCAGACTTTCCTGGCCGTCCAGCGCGATGACTGCATACCGCTGAGATAAAGATAATTCTTTCATAAACACGTCCTCCTCTCCTATATTTCTGTCCCGGTCTATCAATTTTACTTACTACTTATTAC
>DYCJ01000050.1:12475-12989 GCA_019418195.1 Clostridiales bacterium
ACATTTAATTATTTAAATGCCAGATAATTTCCTGATCTATAACCGTAAAATTTTCACAGAAATCTTCCACTGTTTTAATAAAGAACCCAGCCTGACGCATATCCTCATGCGATTGCATCCAAAATGCTGCATCACCAAAGCCATAGTCATCAGGTCCCCAGGTAACTATACTCACTTCTATCCCCAATGCCTGATTTTCTTTCAATATATTTATAATTTTCTCCGTATTCCCGCCTTAGCTTTTAGCTTATTTCGGGAATCTATTTCCATTAATTACAGTTTCATTTTCACTAACTACATTATTAATCTCTTCCCATGTCATTGATTCCGAAATGCTAGCATTGAATATGCTATTCATAATATAAACCGCTATAGTCTGACCAAATATGTTATATCCTATTTTGTCAGTATAAGCTGTAAAAACTTTCTGACTTGGGGACAAGACATCATTTATCACACGGATGAATGTATTCAATCTATTGAAGAAGCAATATAGGAATTCAATGTTTCTCAA
>DYCJ01000051.1:0-5710 GCA_019418195.1 Clostridiales bacterium
ATATCATGGAGGATCTTCTCGAGTCGTTAAAATATCTCTATAGTTTCTGTTCAGAATGATATTCTATTATAAAATTTTTTAAATGATGACAAAATAAGAATAAAAAAGATAAAATCACGTTATTTCTAATATATGGTTTCTGCTACAATACACTCAGCAACAAAAGCAGCCGGTAAAGCTTTTAGAGTGAAAGAAACAAACGAAAGGAAGGAACAAGATGAGTAAAGAACTTGGAAAAGATATGAACGGCGTCCAGAAAGTTATGACAGGACCGGCCTATTTGGCAGACGCGCTGGGGCAGGTCCCGCTGAATTCTATCTCTGTGCTGACCGGACAGATGACTTACTTTTATACAAATGAAGTGGGAATGGCAGCAGCGGCAGTAGGAACTGTACTGTTGGTAGCCAAGATCGTAGATGCGATCACAGACCTGATTATGGGTAAGATTGTTGATAATACCAATTCCAAATATGGAAAAGCCAGACCATGGCTTTTAAGAATGATAATTCCCGTAATGGTGGCTCTTGTAATCCTGTTTACAGTGCCGAAGGCAAATGAGGGAATCCAGCTTGGATATGCACTTCTGACCAATATTTTTGTATCTGCAATCTGTTATACTGCAATTGCTGTCCCGTTTTATACCATGATGGCGTATAAGACAAAGAGCAGCGAAGAGAAAGGTAAAATGGGAACATATCGTTCCGCAGTAGGATATGCGATTGGCGTAGCGCTCGGTATCGGACTGATCCCAATCACGGATGCTCTCGGCGGGGATCAGGCAGCATGGGTTAAATTTGCAGTAATTATGGCAATCCTCTCTGGTATCGGACTTTTCATTGCATTTAAAGGTTCTAAAGAACTCTATGCCGGTGACGAGGAGGAGCAGGCAAAGGAAAGGTCTGTTTCAATCTTCAAAGGTCTTGGAATGCTGCTCAGGAATACATACTGGATTAAGATTACAGTGTTTGGGGTCTGTATGAATATTATGTATGCCATGATCATGGCGGCGCCGATTTACTATGCACAGTGTATTGTTGAAGACCCTGGGTTTTACAGTATTATCAATACAGTAAATATTATTCCGTCAGTGATTGGTTTCCTGACAGTTGGTATTCTTATTAAAAAGTTCGGACTTGCCAGAACAGCAAAATATGCAAGTATTGTGGGAATCATTGGATGCGTTGTGAGATGTATCTTCCCTGATAATGTACCGGTCGCTCTTATATTTGGTTCAGTTGTAATGTATGCAACTATCCCGCTTATCTCCGTACTTCCGGCAATGGTACTTAATACCGCTGAAGTAAACATGAAAAATTATGGAGTAAGGATTACAGGTATGACCAATGCTTCCAACAGTTTCGTTGGAAAAATAGGTTCCGGTGTCGGCAGTGCAGCAATGGGCTGGGTACTGGCAGCAGGCGGATTCGATGCGGTGGCAGCAGGCGGAGCTATTACAGAAAGCGTAAAAATAGCAGTATATGCGTTAAATATCTATATTCCGCTGGCAATGTTTGTAATTATGCTTATCATTCTTGCAAAATATGATCTTGAGGATAAACTTCCGGCTATGATGGCAGAGAACGATAAAAAAGCAGTGGGTGAAATGAAAGCAGAGTAATTAATTAAATGTGAATCGAAAAGGACTGTTTGAAAGGCAGTCCTTTTCTAATAAAATGAGGTGTTATAATGAAGATTACTGACGTAAGAATCAATGGAATGAAAAATCCTGTGGGGTATGATTATAAGAATCCCCGTGTAAGCTGGAAAGTACGGGATACACAGGCAAAAGACCAGACGGCCGTGCGGATAGAGACAGCTTCGGACGCAGCGTTTAAGGATGTTTTTTATGTTAAAGAAGGAAAGGACTTATCTTCTCTCGGGGAAATTCTGGAGATTGAGTTGAAACCGTATACGAGATATTATGTACGTGTACAGGTAGAGAATGAACTGGAAGAAAAGGCGGTGAGTGATCCGGTCTATTTTGAGACGGCAAAGATGGATCAGCCGTGGATCGGACAATGGATCACTACACAGGAGAACGATACGTTTCATCCCGTCTTTCTGAAAACATTCCGGCCGCTCGGGGAAGTAAAGAACGCACGGCTGTACATTTCCGGTCTGGGGCTTTATACGGCTTGTTTAAATAGCGAGAAGATCGGAGAAGAAGTTCTTACTCCTTATTACAGCAATTATCACGATGAAGTCCAGTATCTGACGTATGACATTACCGGGATGCTGAAAGAAGAAAATACACTTGAGGTATATCTTGGAAACGGCTGGTACAAGGGGCGTTTCGGTCTGGCGAGAATGAAAGAGAATTTCGGGAGCAGATTTCAGATGATAGGAGAGTTACGGCTCACTTATGCAGACGGAAGCGTTCAGACGATTCCTACTGATGATACATGGACTTATAAAGGATCTGATGTGGAGGGAAGCGATATCTATGACGGCGAGATATTGAACCGGCTGCTCTGGGACGAAAAAGAAAATCCTGAAAAACCAGTTGTCCTGACGAATGCAGAAGGAAAACTTACAGAGAGATACAGCCTGCCTGTTTTAGAGATGGAGGAGATGCCCGTAAAAGAGATCATCCATACTCCCGCAGGAGAGACCGTGCTGGATTTCGGACAGAACTTTGCCGGTTATCCCGTTTTTCACTCTGCACAGTCTAAGGGAACGAAGATCGTACTTGACTTCGGTGAGATCCTTCAGGACGGGAACTTCTACAATGAAAATTACAGATCGGCAAAATCACAGTTTACTTATATATCTGACGGACGGGAAGAATGGGTGAAACCTCATTTTACATATTTCGGATTCCGCTATGTCAGAGTGACAGGCTGGACCGGTGAACTGAAGAAGGAAGATTTTGTTGGAAAAGCACTCTATTCCTGTATGAATGTTACAGGTAAGATCGAGACAGGCCATGCAGGTGTGAACCAGCTCTTCTCCAATGCTATGTGGGGACAGAAATCAAATTTCATCGATTTCCCGACGGACTGCCCGCAGCGTGACGAAAGACTTGGTTGGACAGGTGATGCACAGGTGTTCTGCGGAACGGCCAGTTACAATATGGATACAGCGGCATTTTATCACAAGTTCATCCATGACCTGCGCACAGAGCAGATTAAACTGGACGGCATTCTTCCGGGAGTGATACCTGTGTTTGACAAGGACGCCGCCATTTTCAGCAGTATATGGGGAGATATCGCAACATTTCTTCCGACGGTACTGTATGAGCACTATGGCGACCGGTATGCTCTGGAAGAGTATTATCCGATGATGAAAGACTGGGTAGACAAGATCACAAAGGAAGATAAGGCGAGAGGTCAGCGATATCTGTTTGATTACGGCAATCAGCTGGGAGACTGGCTGGCCCTTGACGGCCGTACGCAGCAGAGCATGAAAGGCGGCACGGATGATTATTATATCGGGTCGTGTTACTACGCGGCTTCTGTAAAGAAGACGGCGGATGCAGCTCATGAACTGGGATACGACGAAGATGAAAAGTACTATCGTGATCTGTATGATAAGATTTACAGTGCAATCCTGAAAGAATACTTTTCAGAGACAGGAAGACTGTGCATTGATACGCAGACAGCATATATTGTCGCGCTGTATTTCGGAATATACAAAGATAAGGAACGTATCGTAGAAGGATTAAAAAGCAGGCTGTATAAAGACTGCTATAAGCTTAAGGGCGGTTTTGTAGGCGCGCCGATCATGTGCCGCGTTATGGCAGAAAACGGAATGGAAGAAGAAGCGTTTTATTATCTGCTTCAGGAAGGTTATCCGGGATGGATGCACTGTATCAATCTGGGGGCGACGACGATCTGGGAGCGCTGGAATTCCGTTCTGGATGACGGCCATCTCAGCGGGATCATGATGAATTCTCTGAATCACTATTCTTTCGGAGCAGTAGTAGAATATTTATATCGCGATGTGGCGGGGCTGAAAGCCCTTGAGCCGGGATTTAAGAAAGCTTTGATCACACCTCTTATGAATCAGAAGTTAAAGTATATGGATATGACGTATGATTCGGCAGCAGGAAAATACAGAGTAGCATGGGAGATTCAGAAAGATGGAAATGTAAGAGTCCAGGTCGAGGTACCGTTCGGATGCAGCGCGGTGGTAGGCCTTCCATTTTATGACGGAGGAGTATTTGAAGTACAGGCGGGCGCCTATGAATATGAATATCGGCCGACACAGGATCTTCGCTGCCTGTATACGAAGAAGACCCTGTTTAAAGATATGCTCCAGGATGAGAACACAATGAAAATCATTGACAGGATTTCTCCGCTCCTTTCTAATTTCCTTGGCTCCGGTGATGAGGAGTTCCTCAATGAGAGCCTGGAGACACTTCAGGGAATGTTTTTCCTTGGCTTTTCTCCAGAAGAGATTGAAAAGCTGACCGAAGAGCTCACACAGTTAAAAGAAGTGGTGTAAATATTGAGAGGAAAAAGAGATGAATAATATATTATGGAATGACAACTGGGAATACTGGGAGACGGAAAATGAGGGCATCCCGGCAAGAATCCCGGACAATCCAAAGAAAATCACGCTTCCCCATGATGCTATGCTAGAAAAATCGGCGTATGCAGAGAGCAAAAACGGATTTAATACCGGATACCACGATGGCGCGGTGAGCCATTACCGGAAAGTATTTTTTGTGGGCGAAGAGAAGAAAGATAAAACGATGATGCTGAAGTTTGACGGAATCTATATGAATTCATTCGTCTATGTCAACGAACAGCTGGCAGGTCACTGGCCTTATGGATATACGACATTTTACGTCACACTGGATGATTATCTGGAATATGGCAGAGAAAATGAGATACATATTGTGGTGAAAAACAGCGGAATGGGAAGCAGCCGCTGGTATTCGGGCGGAGGCATCTACAGGGATGTATTTCTGCTCGAAGGAGAAAGAATATCTGTTCTTCCAGATCGGCTTCAGATTACGACGGAAGAATTAGATGAAGAATACGCGAAGATACGGGTCGGCTTTACAGTATCCAACAGAAGCATGTATGGATCAGATCTTACGGCACATATTACTTTACAGGATAAGAACGGGCAGACTGCGGCAGAATGTCATGTGCCGTTCCGGGTGCGCGCCCGGAAGGAACTGGCAACGGGCGCGAGCCTGCTCGTTCCCGGTCCTGAGCCATGGTCCGCAGATACGCCGGTTCTCTATACCTGCATGGTCACACTGGAAGAGGGAGAAAAAACGATAGATACTGCGGTGGATACATTTGGAATAAGAACTCTCTGTCTTGACGCGAAAAGAGGGTTAAGAGTCAATGGAAGAGCCGTGAAACTCAGAGGAACCTGTCTCCACCATGACAGCGGTATTCTGGGCGCCGCCACCTATGAGGATGCCCATGTCCGTCAGCTTACGATTCTGAAAAACGCGGGATTTAATGCAGTACGTATGTCCCATCACCCGATGGCGCCCGCTATGCTCCGTGCCTGCGACAAGGTCGGGATGTATGTAATGGACGAGACATTTGACATGTGGACGCAGTCGAAGACAGATTTTGATTACTCTCACTTTTTCAATGAGTGGTGGATGAGAGATATTGAAGCGATGGTCAGAAAAGACTATAATCATCCCTGTGTTATTATGTATTCAATCGGTAATGAAATCCCCGAGTGCGGAACAGACAGAGGCATCGAACTTGGGCATGAGATGGCGCGATTTATAAAG